>CAZNSL010000201.1:0-8519 GCA_964574975.1 uncultured Alcaligenaceae bacterium
CGTTGAACGTCCGCGTGCCGACGCCAGTCGCCGTCACCTGGAAGCCGTAGGCCGCGGCCGTCGTTCCCGCCAACGTCTGGTTGGTGACGTACACGGCGAGTGCCGTGGCCATCACTTGAGCATCGGTCTTCGGCGGGCCGCCCGGCGACGTGTGGCCGTTACGAGCGAACAGCGTCTTGTAGAAGGCGGCGACCTGGGCGTTGGTCATCCCGTCCAGGGCCGCGTACATGTTGGGCAACGTGACGGCCAGCCAGTTGCCGAGCTGCGTCGACGACGGGCCGCCGTTGAGGGCCTTGATGAGATTCTGCCCGTGCTTGTTCTGCCAGAAGCCGATCGCCGCGGTCTGGTGCGTGCCGCCGGTCGTACCCGGCCGCTCGCCGAAGTTGTAGTTTTCGGCGACCGACCCGCCCTGGGCGATGACGACCCCCGAGAAGGCGTTCGCCGCCACGGTGCTGCCGGTGGCGACGCCGTTGACCGTGCCGAGCGACAGCCGGCCGTCGAGGAGCCCGGCCGGCTGGGTCTCGGCGATCGTGTAGCCGCCCGCGCCGCTGGGCCGCAGGTCGCCGAAGGAGTAGACACCGTGAGCGTCGGTCACGGCGGACTGGTGGACGGCGTTGCCGAGGTCATCGGTCCCGATCAGCGTGACGGCCACGCCGGCGACCGCCTCCTCGCCGAAGTCGACTTCGCCGTTGTTGTTGGCATCCACCCACACGCGGCCCTGTACGGACGACGGAGCGGCCGGGGCCAGCGGTGTGCCGTTCACCGTGAAGGCGACGCCGGCGGTGGCAGCCGGCGTCGCGGTCGCGTTGCCGAAGAAGCCGCCGGCACCGTTGAGGTTGATGGTGTTGTCGCCGGGGTCGGCGGCGGTGCCCAGGTCCACGGTGCCGCCGGTGACCTGGATCGCCGCCTGACTGAAGCCGGTACTCTCCTGGATGACCGAGTCGCGCAACGTCAGGCGTCCGCCGGTGACGAGGATTGTCGGCGCGTCGGTGGCGTTAACGAACGTCGCCCCAACGAAGATGACGTTCCCCGAGGTAAGCGTCAGCGCGGGCGATTGGCCTGGGAAGATCTTCGGATCCGGGCCGATGCCATTGATGACGAGTGTGACACCCGCCGGGGGAGACAACGGCGCCCGGAGGTTGTACGTGCCGCCGGTCACGTTCACCACGACCGCGACCGGTGTGGACTGGTCGCTCAAATCCAGGATCGCGTCCAGAATCGCGTCGAGTTCCGGCTGGCTGGTCGCCGTGAAGGCGGCGGCCGGCAGGCCGCTGACCGGGTCCGTCGCGAGGCTGCCGGCGAGTACGCTCTGCAAATTGGCAGTCGACAACGGCGACACCGTCACGTCGAATTGGAACACCTGACTCGTGCCGTTATCCCGATCGGTAGCGCGGACCTTGATCGGGTACGTCCCCGCCGTCGCGTAGACGTGCGTGCGACTGATGCCACTGCCGTTGCCGGCATTCTGAGCCTCTGTTACGACCCAAGTGCCGTTCCCGTCCCAGTCGATCTCATAGAGGAAGCCGGCGGCTTGGTCGCCGGCCGCCGGGTCGGTCGCGCGGAAACCGAGGTTGAACGTCTGACCCGCGATGACCTGATTGGTCGTGGGCAGTGTGGTGAACCGGACCAACTCGATCGATCCGGTCGCGTTGCCGACAAGGGTCACCCGGCCGCCCGTTTGCAGTAGCATGCCAGTCATATTGCCGCTGGTCGCTAGCGGCGTTACTATTCCGCTCGGACCCGACCCGAAGGTCGTGTCGGGGCTACCATCGGCATTGAGCCTGCCCACTCGACCATTCGGGCCGGCGACCAGAATTCGGCCTTCGGAGTCGATGGCCACACCGGCCGGGAACGGGAGGCCGGCGGCGACACCGAGACCGAGTTCACTCCCGTACCAATCACCGTGGCTCCCGTAAGTCAATCCGGCACAGCCAGACCCATCGGTCGTGCTAAGGACACCTTGGAAACCGACCACGCCGTTGTAGCCGAAGCTGGTAACCACCTGGCCTTCCGTTGTGTACCGGGCGTTACCGAAGTTCCCCGCCGCGAGGATGCCTCCACCGGGAACGAGAGCAAGCGCCGATAGGGGATCGCTGCCGACGAGGTCACCAGTCGCAAAGAACACTTGGTCGGCAATACCTGTGGACACGAAGTTGGTGTCGAGAACGCCGGTGCTGGTGAAGCGGAGAACGGCGAAATAGTAATCGCCGACGAGAATGCCCTCCGGCGCAACGACCAATGCTGCCGGGGTGTTCCAGAAGGTTCCAGGAATCCCGTTGCGCGGCGTCGAGTTCGCGGCCACACCGTTCGTGCCGAAGGAGCTATCGAGCACTCCGTTTGAGGTGCAGCGGACCAGGGTCATTCCCGTATCGGTGCCTCCGACCAAGAGGATTTGGCCGCTGGCCATGACGGTGATGACGACCGCTCCATTGATGCCGTTGCTCACGATGACGCTGCCGTTACCGTTGCTGGTGCCGAACCTGTCGTTGGGGACTGTGTCGGAGGCGGAGCCATCGTCCGGGCTGCCGTCGGCGTTGAATCGTTGCAGGGCGACACTCGAACCATTCTGGCTTGCAACGATAATCTTGTCGCCCTGAAGGGTGTAGGCGGCAAACGTTGACAGAACCGGAGTGAAGACCATCCGGCCATCGCCATCGAACGACGGGTCCGGGCTGCCGTTGGTGAGGAAGCGGCGGAAGCCAACAAAGTGTGACTCGGGGGTCGCGCCGTCAAAAACAGGTGCGACGATGCGGCCGTCGGCGAGCTGTGAAGGGCTGGATGGCCGGTCGCCGGTGCTGGTGGTCGCGACGCCGTTTGTGCCGAAGCCCGTATCGACCGCGCCTTGCAACAGGTCGACGACTGGCGGCGCGTTGATGACAGTGACGATCGTCAGGATGTCGTTGTAGCCATCGTTTTTGTCGAAGATGCGGCCGTAGACGGTGTAGATGCCGTCGTCGCCGAAGGTAAACACCTTTGTGCTCGCAGTCTGGGCAAACGACCCGGCATAACGGTTGGCCAGGTCAGCGCTGTTGAGGGCGAAGCTGTAGCGGAAGCCCGCCGCCGTGTCGACGGGGGACGGGTCGGATGGAAGCACCAGTCTGACGTTGACCGAGCCACCCTCGGTTATCTGGACACCATTCGAAATGGCCACCGCCGTCGGCGCTACGTTGTCGACCGTCAACGTGGTAGCCACCGAATCCGTCGTGTTCGTGCCGTCGGAGGCCCTCACCTTGACTTGATACTGCGATGTGCTTGAGCCGTCGGTGATGCCGAGGTCTTGGAGCTGTGTCCAGGTCAGAGTCGGGTTATCGCCGGTAGGCTCGCCTACCTCGCCGAACAGGCCGTCGCCATCCACGTCCCAGGAGTAGGTGAGCGAAGCGGGCGGATTGGGGTCGGGAACGGCCTGGAATGTCACCGAGCCACCCTCGGCGACCGTGTACGGCCCGCCGGCGACTAGCGCCGGCACACACCGGTCGTCCAGCACCTCCAACCGAGGCCGCAGCCATTTGCCGAGGCGTGAGGAAGCAGATCGAGCAGACGCCGGGCGGGCTTTGCGGGGGGTGCGGAACCACATCGGTCGAGTCTCCTTCGGGGGTAATGGGTCGTGACGCGACAATGCGCCACCCAGTTCGGCGCGCAACGGGAGCGCCGAGGCGGTCAACAGAGCGTTTCAACTGTCACGGTCGAGAGTTCGGGCCGGCACGAGCGTTGCGAGGTGGCTTCACCTCACCGGCCGCTTCGTTCCGACTACTGACCCGTCGTTCGCCGTTCGACCGACGAGCGGTTGTTCGTTGCCCCTTGTGGGGCCGGCCCCGAGGCCGCTATAACTCAAGCGGACGATTTCCTCCGCGGGGGCACATGCGCATGACCACAATCATCAAGTCCAACGCTAACGGCGTCATGATGCTTCCGGCCGATCTGTGCCGGCAAGCCGGTGTCCAGCCGGGTGGCGAGGCTCAGGTTGAAGTCCAAGACGGACGGATCAACATCGTTGCGATCCGGCCGCCGATTTGGGAGAGGATCGCAGCCCGCTCGGCGGATATCCCGCCCGAAGAATTGGACAAATTGCCGCCCGACGGCTCCGCCGAGATCGACCACTACTTGTACGGCACTCCAAAACGCTCGAAGTAACCAACCATGCCACAGCGGACGCTCTTTGCGGACACCTTCTACTGGGTCGCGCTCACCCACCCCCGCGACGCCTTTCACACAACAGTGCTGTCCTACAGCGGCACGCTTGCGGCCATCCGCTTGGTAACGACGGATGAGGTGTTCGCTGAGGTTCTGAATTACTTCTCCGGGATGGGACCAATTTGGCGCGACCGAGCCGCCGCGAATGTCCACGATGCCCGCAACGATCCCAACATTGATGTCATCCCGCAAACGCGCGCCGATTTCGACGCGGCCGTCGCCCTGTACGAAGCGCGCCTCGACAAGGGCTATAGCCTTACCGACTGTCGGTCGATGCTGGCCTTGCGGAGCCTTGGCATCTCGGAGGTATTGACCAACGATCATCACTTCACCCAGGAAGGGTTCACGATTCTGTTCCCCGATCCGTGACCGCACACCGGGGCGAGATTGGCCCCGCGCGGTCGCAGGGCCATCGGCGTTACATCGCCGACAGGTCGGCAACGGCCGGCCCGTCATCGAACAGCAATTTGCGGCGGCGCAGGCCGGCCGCCGCGAGCCAATCGACGAAGTCGTCGTCGGACGGCACCCGGATGGCATCCGGCAGGACGCGGATCGGTGCGACATCAATTTCGTCGAACCGAGGCGACTCGCCGCCGGCGGGGTTGGCCAGCGCCCTCGCGCCGGACTGCGTCAGCTTCAGGACGAACACGTCTTGGTGGCCGTTGGACGTGAGGTTGGTGGTGCCGGCCGGGTTGAAATCGACCGTGCCGACAAAGCAGCCGATCGCGTAAACGCTGCCCGAGCCGTCAACGACGATGCCGCGGCCAAAGTCGATGCCGGCACCGCCGAAGCCGGCGGCGTCGGCGTAGTTTCCGGCCGATGTCAGTTTCGACACGAAGATGTCTTGCGGGCTGGATGCCGTGAGGTTGCGCTTCGCGCCTTTGTTGGGGTTGAAGTTGACCACGCCGCCGAACTGCCCGATCGTGTAAACGCTGCCCGCGGCGTCCGTCGCGATGCCCAGGCCGCGGTCGTCGCCGAAGCCGCCGAGGTTCTTGGCCCAGGTCAAGGTCAGCCCCCCACCCGCGGCGGGCGCGAGCTTGGCGACGTAGCAGTCGTAGCTACCGCGGTTGGTCAGCCGCACGGCCGAGCCGCTGCCCGGGTTGAAGTTGTTCTGCGACTTGGTTGAGCCGTAGCCCCACATGCCGGTCACGAGAACGTTGCCGGCGGCGTCCAGCGCGACGCCCTCGCCGAGGTCGGCCCCGTTGCTGCCCATGCTCCCGGCCCAGACCGTGCCGCCGCTCGCGTTGACCTTCCACAGGAAGGCGTCGCTGGTGCCGGCCCAACTCGTCAGCGACGTGCCGCCGAAGGCGACCGTCCCGGTGTAGGTCCCGGTCGCATAGGCGTTGCCGGCGGCGTCCACGGCCAACCCGATGCCGCGGGTGCTGCTGCTGACGCTGCTGGTCGTGGTCCAGGTGAGGTTGCCCGCGGCGTCGAGCTGGCTGACGAACACCTGCGACTGGTCGATGTCCCCGGTGGCGTACACGCTACCCGCGGGGCCGACGGCAATGGCGATCCGAACGTTGCCGGGTGCGGCGAGGGGTGTGACCCACGCGACCGCCCCAGTCGCGGCGTCGAGCCGGGCGACGGCGGCAGCGGTGCCGCCGGCAACGGCCGTGGGGTAGCCGACGAACGCGTTTCCGCCTTGCACGGCCACCGATACGCCGGGCGCGCCCAGCCCGTTGTCGCCCAGGTCCGCGACCCATTGGAACGTCCCGTCGGCCGTGTACTTGGCCACGTAGTTGTTGGCGTAGTAGCCCGTGGAGGTCAGGACCTGGCTGGCGGCCGGGTTGGTGTCGTTGGGGTCGAAGTCGGCGGTGCCGGTGTACGTGCCGGACACGTAGACGTTGCCCGAGTCGTCGAGGGCCACGGAGTTGCCCTTGCCGCCGGTCCAGGTGCCGGGGCCGGTGCCGCCGAAGTTGAAGGCCCAGTCGAGGCCGAACGACGGCACGGCCCGGTCTTCGAGCGGCACGAGCCGCGGGCGGAACCGGGTGGTCAGCGGACGGGGTGAGCGGTGCGACACGGTCGAGTCTCCTGCGGGGTAATGCGTCGTGACGAGTCAGGCAAAGACAAGGCATCGCCGGGCCGGACGCGCAAAGGGTGTCCGGTTGCGTTTGGCCACGAGTTCGAGCGCCGATGGAAGCCTGGCGCGAGCGTTGGCGGACGCCCTCCTTCACGGCAATTCCGTTCGTCAACGTTCCTTTCGACGGCGAATCACCGCAGCGTTCTCGCCGGGCGGAAACTCACCGCGTAATGGCGGTGTCCGGACATGGGCCAGTAGCGAAACGCGCATCGCGTTTCGAGCGGCAGGTTGATGAACGAACTGCCGCGCAGGATGCGCCTGGCCTCGGCCGGAGGAGTCTCCCGCCGGTCGTCGCTGGCGATGGGTCGGGCGGCGTACTCGTCCTGGCACCACTCCCAGGCATTCCCGAGTACGTCGAACAGGCCGAGGTCGTTGGGCTTAAGCCGTCCCCCCGAACCGAGCCGGTCCTGGGAATTCTTCAGATACCAGGCGTACCGGCCGAGGAGTTCGGTGCCGCGCCCGTAGGGCCGAGCCGTCACCGCCCCGGCCCGACAGGCATACTCCCACTCGGCCTCGGTCGGCAAACGGTAGCCCGTGCGCGACGCCAGGTCGGCCGGCAGGCGTACGCCGGGTTTAATGGCGTCGAGTCGCGGGTAGCACATTTGGTCTTCGGGCACCCCCTCTTGCTCGCTCAGCCAGCGGCAGTAGGCCGCCGCCTCGAACCAACTCGTGTCGTTGATCGGCCCGTTGGCATTCGGGGCGTATAAGTCGCGGTACACGTAGTCCTTGCGGAAGCGCCGGTACTCCGCCACCGTGACCTCCCGGGTGGCGATGGCGAACGAACGGTTAATCGGCTCGCGGTGCAGGGCCTCGACCTCGCCACCTTCCCGGCCCGGTTCATCCGGCGGCGATCCCATGTGGAACTCGACCGGGCCACGGACGACGGTAAACGTCTGACCTTGGGTGTTGACGAACCAGTCGCGGTCGCCGGCCGGTTGGCCGCGGAGGCCGCCGACGATCCGGTCCAGTTCGGCGTCTCGGCCCCACTTCTGTCGCAGCAACCAGTCGATGGCCCCATGCAGGCCGGCGTCCGTGCCTTGGCGGAAGTCGTCGATCAGCCGCCCCGTCAGGCCGTCCCGCTCGGCGGCTGGGATGTTCGCGGGGTCGTACCCGCCGAGACTCAGCAACAACGCGCGGCGGGCCGACGCGTCCTGCTCGACGGCGTACCGGCGGGCCAGCACCAGCGGGTCTGCCTCGCTGGTGGCGAGGTCTTCGATCAGGTAGCTGCGCACGGTCGGGTCCGGGCGGTGCCGGAGCAACTCCCAAGCCGGCCCCGGCTCACCCAGTTGGAGCAGTGTGATCGCCGCGCGCGACTGGCGGGCGGCCAGGGCCGCGAGCGCGTCGTCTTTGGCCGGCCCGGCCGGCGGGCGGTCCAAGGTCGACCGCATCGCTGCGGCCACGACCTCGCGGTGGCCGCGGGCCAGCCGGAGAAACGCCGCGTAATGGTGGGCGTCCGCGGTCTGAAGGAGTTCGACCAACACGTCCGTGCGTTCGGCGGCGGCCCGCGTCAACAACGCGGCGGCCGCATCGAGCCGGCCCGCCTCCGCGACCAACTCCGGTGCCGTAAGGCCCTCGCCCCGGAGCCGGTCCTGGGCCGCGCGGTACGTTTCGATCAGGGCAGGCGTCAGCGGCGGCCGGAGCCGGTCGAGGGCCGCCGACCAGGCCGCCAACTCCAAGGGGTTCAGGCGGACGAGTTGATCGACCAGCGCCGCCGCGTGAGGCCGCCACCGCTCGTCGGGCGGTACGAACCCGGCGAGCAGCGTGGCGAGCGGCAGCCGCATACGGGCGTCGGCCCCGTCGAGTTGCGGCCACAGGGCCGTCACCCGGGCAGCGTACGGCTGGAGCGCATCGCGCAGGACCACCACTTCCTCGGCCCGGACGGTGGGCAGGCCCGCCAGCAGTTCGTCCACCGTTTGCGGGTCGGAGGGCAGTAACGCCAGGGCGTAGCGCCGGGCCGCCGCGGAACCCAGTACCGCGGCTCGGTGCCGCTCGCGCAGCAACGGCACAGCCTCGGCCCGCACTTGTTCCAGCCCGCGGACGACTACCGGAACGCCGGCAATGTCGGCCGTCTCCAGTGCGTCCATCAGGGCCGAGGCACGGGCCCGTCGCTCGCCCTCCGCCCGCGCCAATTCCTGGCCGAACTGTTGGCGCTGGTACGCCCCGGCCGCCGCCACCGCGACGAGTGCGACCGTCGTCAGCGTGACGTACAGGGCGGCCACCGACGGGTGCCGCCGACACCAATACACCG
>CAZNSL010000202.1:0-8506 GCA_964574975.1 uncultured Alcaligenaceae bacterium
CGGGACGAAACGGGGTGACGCGGTGCGTCGCACGCTGATTCAGACCGTGCTGCCGTTCGCGTTCTGCCTGGTGCCGCCGCTGGTCGGTGTCGTCACTGCAGCCGCAATCCCCACGGACGCGATGCACGACTACCTCGCCCGCATCCGCACGTCGCCGATGGACTGGCTCATCCTCGCTCTCGGGGCCGTCCTGTTCGTGCTACAGACGGTCCTCGCCTGGCGAGCACTACGCTGGGTGGGCACGTCGTTCGACGAGTCGCCCGACCGCTGGTTGTCGAATCTGGCGCAGGCCGCGGAGTGGTTCCCATTGCTCGGCCTGTTGGGTACGGTCGCAGCCATCCTCCAAACGTTCAGCTCGATCACCGGTACGATGACTCCCAAGGATATTATCACCAAGTACGCCCCGGCCATCACGGCCACCGGTAGCGGACTGTTCATGGCCCTGATCAACATCCTGCCGACATGGGTCGTGACCGTAGGGCGCGACCTGATACTGGCGGTCGGCGGCGGCCAATCGACTGCAGAGGAGTGAGCCGTGATCCGGCCGCCGCGACGCAGCGTGACCCGCTTCTTCATCCCGATGATCGATGTGTTGACGCTGTTGTTCTGCATTTTCCTGCTCATGCCGTACGTTGCCGTTGAGGGGCAAGCCGACGCGGCAGGTCCGAAGGCGGATCCACTTCCCGAAACGGCGGACGCAGCGACTCTGGTCCGGCAACTGGACCAAGCGCGCGAGGAGCGCGACCGCCTGTTGCGCGAGCGGGGCCGGGTGGCGGAGCGGTTGGCGATACACGTCCTCGACATCGACCGCGAAACCGGCCGGCTGTACGATTACGACCCGGAGCGCGTCGAAATCGCGAGCGAAGCCGACGCGTTGGCCCTCATCAACCGCGAGCGACGAAAGGCTGGGGCAAAGGAGTTGTTCTTCTTGATCCTTTTCCCGCGCGAACCAGGAGGGTTCCCGCTCCAACGGCAGGTCGTGGCGTACGAGAAGTGGTTCCGCGACGTGCCGCACGGGTTCGACAGCCCGTACGGCCGGCCGTGAATGGGGGCCGCGATGCTGGCAGAAGGCGCACTCGAAAACCTCGGCGGATTGGGCCTGGCCATCCTCGCGGTCGTCGGCGCGGCGGCAGCCGGTGCGCTCGTCACGGCCGGATTGGTCTGGCTGACGTGTCGGCTCCTGTTCAAGAAGCAGCCGCCGCGATTCGTTGCCAAGATGCTCAACTACCTCGGCGCAATTGCCGGTGCGCTACTCATTGGCGGCTACCTGAAATTCGGCGGCGGCACAGGCTACTTCTTCGGCACCGGCACCGGCATGGACGGCACGAAATCGACGGGCAGCCTCGACGACAAAGCCGCTGCAAAAACAGTCGAAGAGAAGCCGGCCAAGCTCGAAGCTGCACCAGTCAAACAGGATAATCGCGTTCGCGTCACCGTCCTGGGCGGGTCGCTCGTGCAAGGAAAGGCGTTCTACCGCCTCGATGGTTCGCCGGAGCCAGTTGACCTGGCCCGGGTGAAAGAGGCAATCCAGGCACGTCAGAAGGCGGGGCCGCTCGCCGGAGTCGACATCCTCATCTATCAGAACAGTTTGGGGTACAACACCGACCCGGTGCGGCAACTCAAGGCATTTGTGACCGAGAGCGGTCTGACGCCGAACCCGGCTGAGTTGTCGGGCGACATACCTTGATGTGCCGTAGTGCAGTGATAGTTTCGGAGATCAGGTATTGCCACGCCGAGGATACGGGACGAGCGCATGAGTTCGCAGCCGGCCACTAACCCTACCCCAGCGAGCGCGTCGCCATCGGCACTGCGCGTGGTGCTGTTCGGTATGCCGGACGCCGGGAAATCGTCGCTGCTCGGCGCACTCGCACAGGCTGCCCAGACGCAGGAACGCACCTTTGGCGGCCGGCTCACGGACCTGACGAACGGCCTCGCGGAACTCCAGCACCGCGTCTACGACGGTCGGCCCCGCGAGACACTGGCCGAGACGGCCGCGTTCCCCGTCGCCATCGATCCGTTCGAGGGTGCGCGGCCGGACCCACGGCGACGCGAGGAGGCCGTCCTAATCGACTGCGACGGCCGCGTTGCCAACGACATCCTCACACGCCGCAAACAACTCGCGGAGGAGGCACCCGCCGGTAGCCTGGTCGGCGAAATCCTGTCGGCCGACGCGCTCGTCCTCGTAGTCGATGCCGGCGCGAACGTCGTACAAGTCGAAGCCGATTTGAGCGAGTTCGTCCGCTTCCTGCGGCTGTTCGAGCGCGAACGCGGGCGTCGAAGCGAAGTCGGCGGGTTGCCAGTTATTCTCGTGTTGAGCAAGGCCGATCTACTGGCGAAGCCGGAGGACTCCGCGGCGGAGTGGACGGCTCGCGTCGAACAGAAAAAGGCCGAGGTCGGCAAGCGGTTCCGCGAGTTCCTCGAGAGCGAAGACGACGATCGGCGAACCGCCTTTGGCGAGATCGACCTGTCGGTTGCGGCGACGGCCGTCCGCTGGCCGGCCCTCGCCGGGTCTCCCGCGCGGCTCCGCGAACCGTGGCACGTGGCCGAGTTGTTCCGCCGCGGCCTCGCCGCTGCCCGCGACTTCCGCGCCCGCCGTACGGCTTCGGGTCGTCGCCTCACCTGGACCGTCCTGGCCAGTAGCGGCTTTCTGGCGCTACTCGCGGTCGCCACGACGGTGCTGGTCCTCAACCGCGAGTCGCATGAGGTTGTGGCACTGGCGTCCAATGTCGAGAACTATCGCTCCCGCGAGGGGCTGACGGCGTCGGTGCGGCTCGCGGAACCGCTCCAGCGCAAGATTGGCGAACTGTCCGATTTCAAGTCCGACCGCGACTTCGTCAAACTCGCTTCCGATCAGCAGAAGTACGTCACCGACCGTCTCGCCGAACTTGAGGACTACCGCGAGTACAAGGACCGTCTGCTCCAAGCGCGGGCACCAGCGGATGTGCGCTCGAACGAGGAATTGCAATCGGTCGAGCGGGCACTGCGCAGCGAACTCGCCCCGCCTGAGAAGTATGCTACCGAGTGGCGACAGACCGAGGCGGCGGTCCTGCGCGACAAGCGGCTCGACGATATCAAAGCGCTCCGGCGCGCTGCGGACGAAGTCGAAGAGTTCTACCGTGCCCTGATCGCCCGCGCTAGCAAACTCCTGTCGTTCGCCGACCGCGAGAACGACGCGGCCCCTTTACCGTGGCCTCGGTGGCTGGAGGTCGTCGACGCGCTATTGCAGGACGCAACCCCGCCGTTTCGACCGACGGATAAGTTGCGCGACTCTCGGGCCGTGCCGCAATCGCGGGCTGCCACTTACGGTGCCGTCTGGAACTACCCGCCCGTGGAGGCGGCTCGCGGACAATGGGAGCGCACGCGAGCGAAACTCGAACGCCTGCGCGACCTGGCGTCCGCATTTGGACTGACCGGTGGGAACCGGCCGGCGGTGCTGAAACTGCCGGAGCGGTTCGCGGCCGATCAATCCTCGGACGTGCTGGCGAAGCTGAAGGCCGAATACCCACGGTTCGGCGAGTGGTCGCTGGCCGACACACCGGACGCTGCCGTGCCAGAAGTCAAGGCCGCGGCGCAGGCCTCGTACCGCCGGCTCGTGACCGCCGGCCGGGCCGTGGTCCTGCGACTTTTCGACCAGATTGCCCCCGACGGTAAAGAGACGCCGTCCCGTTGGCGGGCCGTCGCGGACTCCGCCCAGAACTCAGCGGACCTGCGCGAGTGGCGGCATCTCGCCAACGTGGTGCTGCGCTTTGCCGACCCAGGTGCTGAGGATCCGGTCGCCGCCCTGGCGTCGTTCCTGCGACGCGAGCGTTTCGACCTCGACGTGCGCGGGTTCCGGTTGGCTGTGCCCGACGAACTGAAGGGGCAACGCTACCGTCCGCAAAGCCCGCTAACGCTCGGCGAGCAGTCGTCCGGCGGGCCGGAACGCAAGCTCACGTTCCGCCTCGATGGCGACGGCGTGCGCGATTCCCGGTTGCGGCTGACGACTTACACTTACGCAGTCGATGGAACGACCTCGTTCGCATTCGCGCCTGGCGATGCGTTCTGGGCCGATGTCCCATTACGCGACGCGGCTGGTCGGGAATGGAAGTTTTCCTGGTGGTCGAACGGATCCCGAACGCTTTCGTACCAGTTGGAACGGATCGAACTACCACCGCGGCTGCATGCGGCCGATCAGAAGATCGAGAACGGCGACCTCGCCGATGGCGTGGTCCTCACTCCGGTTCCGGCAGGAGCGGTGCCCCGGGTGCCGGACTTGTTGCCCGACGTACGGCGGTAAACTCTCCGCGAAAAAACGACAACGCCCCTCCGAGGTATTCCGATGACCGCGTGCCGCACCGGCCTTGTCGCGACTGTGATGACCTCGATTGCGGTGCTGCTGTGCGATTTGCACGCCGACGTTCCGCGAACGGCAGTCGCGGCGAAACACGGTCTGGTCGTCAGCGTGTCTCCAGAAGCGTCGGAGGCAGGACTTGGCATCCTGAAGCGCGGGGGCAACGCGGTCGACGCGGCGGTCGCAACGGCATTCGCCCTCGCGGTTACGCATCCGGCCGCCGGCAACATCGGCGGCGGCGGCTTCATGCTCGTTCATCCGGCGGCCGGCAAAGGCCCTCCGACCGTCATCGAGTACCGCGAAACCGCACCCGGTGCCGCCACAAAAGAGATGTTCGTCAACGACAACCGCCACTTTGGTTGCAAGGTCGTCGGCGTTCCTGGAACTGTGCGCGGCCTCGAAATGGCCTTCGCCAAATACGGCTCGAAAGCCGTCGCGTGGAAAGACGTGGTGGCACCCGCCATCGCATTCGCCGAGAAGGGCTTCGCACTCGAAACTTGGACTGTGAAGTCGCTCAACGAGTACGTGCGCGATTCGGCGGACTTCCCCGAGTTCTGCCGCGTGTTCGGCAAAGATGGCGGATGGCGCGTCGGCGATCGCCTCGTCCAACCGGACCTCGCCAAGAGTCTGCGGTACATCGCCGATCGGGGGGCCGACGCATTTTATTCGGGGCCGATCGCCGATTCGATCGTCGCCGAGATGCAGGCGGGAGGCGGTCTCATATCCAAGTCCGATCTCGCCGACTACAAGGCCGTGGAACGCGCTCCAATTCATGGCACCTACCGCGGCTACGACGTGTATGCCCCTCCGCCTCCCAGTGGCGGCGGCATCGTTCTCGTGGAAATGCTCAACGTCCTGGAAAACTTCGATCTGCCGCGTCGCGGCCGCTTCGCGCCGGAGACGTTGCACCTGATGGCCGAGGCAATGCGGCGGGCGTACTGCGACCGCGCACGATACCTGGGCGACCCGGCGTTCACGCGCATTCCCGACCACCTGACGAGCAAGGAGTATGCCAAGCAACTCGCCGGCTCGATCGACCCGGCCAGGGCGACGCCGAGCGAATTGCTGGCGAAGGACTTGCCCATACAGAGTGGCGAGGGCAACGACACGACGCACTTCTCCGTCATCGACAAGGACGGCATGGCGGTCTCGAACACCTACACCCTCGAACACCTCTACGGATCGAAAGTCGTCGTCCGAGGCTGCGGTTTCTTGCTCAACAATGAGATGATGGACTTCAACCACAAACCCGGCGTCACAAACCGCGCCGGCCGCATCGGCACCGACCCGAATCTCGTCGTTCCCGGCAAGCGGATGCTAAGCTCACAAACGCCGACTGTCGTCGCCAAGGGGGGAAAGCCCTACCTCATCACCGGCAGCCCGGGCGGTCGGACGATCACGAACACGGTACTCTGTGTCCTCGTCAACGTCCTCGACTACAAGATGGGCGTGCGCGAGGCCGTGGACGCACCGCGTATGCACCACCAGTGGTTCCCCGACCAGTTGCGAATCGAGCCGAAATTAGACGTGGCTGTCGTCGAGGGATTACGCAAACTCGGTCATAAGGTCGGCACGACCCGCCAAGGCGATGCACACACGATCTTGATCGACCCGGTGACGGGCACGTATTTCGGGGCCGACGACCGCCGCATCATGGGTGGTGCGTCGGGATATTAGGAGGAGCCAATGACGCGACACGTGATACTGGCCGTTACCGGAATCGTTGCGGTACTGGCGGTCGCACCGGCGGGCGAGTTCAACAAACGGATCAGCATTGGTGATCCGGCCCCGGTGTGGTCCGACCTGCCGGGTACCGATGGCAAGAAGCATTCGCTGGCCGACTTGAAGGACAAGAACGTGGTCGTGCTGCTGTTTACCTGCAACAGTTGCCCGGTTGCGATTGCATACGAGGATCGCGCGATTGCCTTCGCCAAGAAGTACTCGGGGGACAACTCACCGGTGGCGTTCGTTGCGGTTAACGTCAACCTCCGGGAGGAGGACCGGCTGCCGAAGATGCAAGAGCGGGCCAAGGCCAAGGGCTTCCCGTTCCCATACTTGTTCGACGAGTCTCAGCGGATCGCTCGCGAGTACGGTGCAATGTACACGCCCGAGGTATTCGTCCTCGACAAGACCCGGAAGATCGCCTACATGGGTGCAATCGACGACAAGGCACCACCGAACGCCGCGAAGGCGAGCTACCTGGACGATGCCGTGACGGCGGTATTGAAGGGGGAAAAGCCGATGAAAGCAGAGACGCTCGCGGCATCCGGCTGCCGCATCAAGTTCGACCGCACCAAACGCTGAGTCAATACGCGTTGCGATGGATGAGGCCGCGGACGGCCGTCAGCACGAGGATGCGTAGGTCGAGCCACGGCGTCCAATGCGTGATGTAGTACAGGTCGTACTGAAGCCGTTTGCGTAGCGACGTGTTGCCGCGCCAGCCGTTCACCTGGGCCCAGCCCGTGATGCCCGCCTTGACGCAGTGGCGGGCCATGTAGTTAGGGATCGTCTCGCGGAATTGCCGGATGAACACCGGTCGCTCCGGTCGCGGGCCAACCAGGCTCATATCGCCGCGCAACACGTTCCACAGCTGTGGTAGTTCGTCGATGCTCGTGCGGCGCAGGAAGCTGCCGAAGCGCGTCCGCCGCGGGTCATCCTTCACCGCCCAGACTGGCCCGCTGGCGTCCTCCGCGTCGACGCGCATGGTGCGGAATTTCAGCATGTCGAACGGCTTGCCGTTCAAGCCGCAACGCACTTGCCGGTAGAACACCGGCCCCGGACTCGACAACTTGATAATCGCCGCCAGGCCGGCGAACAGTGGCGACAGCACGACCAATCCGAACGCCGACATTGCCACGTCGAGTCCGCGCTTGACGACGAGGTTCAGCCCAAAATGAGGGTTCTCGCGCAGACCAATGAGTGGCAGACCGTCGAGGTTCGAGGTCGTGAGCGAGATGCCCGCCAGATCGGGTACGTCGAGAACCAGTCGGACTTCGACGAAAGTTTGCGCGAGGACTTCGAAGACCCGTCGGGCCTCGGCGTGGCGGTTGAGTGGCAGGGCGATGAAAACGTGACCGATGGCGTGTTGCTCGACCAGGATCGGCAGGTCGGCAATCGTGCCGAGAATGCTGAGGTCGCTGGCCATCCGGCCCGCTCCGTCTTCGACGAAGCCGACGGTGTGCAGTCCCATCCACGATGCACTCTTGAGACTGCGGGCCGTCTTGCGGGCGACGCGGCCCGTGCCGACGATCAGGGCATTCGACTGGTTGTAGCCGTGCTGTCTCAGCCGACGAATCGCTTCCCACGTCAGCCGGCGAGCTGCAAAGATCGACGCAGCCGTTAGCCCTGTGAACAGCACCATCGTGGCCCGCGATTCGTACGGATCGTGGCGATAGAACGTCGTTGCCATCACCAACAGCGACAGAAGCGCGGCCCCTTTGGCAACGGCGACCATTTCCTCGCGGAAGCGGCGCAGACGGTGGACCAGGTATTGGCCCGAGAGGCGATATACACCGGCGGCGAGCGCGAGGACGAGCGGCAGGTTACTCAGACAAAGCGCGAAGTCGGGCGGCGGTTTGGTGATCGGGAACAAGCCGCCGAAGCGCAGCAGGTACGCCCCGATCCAAGAGCAAGCCGTCAGCGCCAGGTCGCAAGTAGCGAACCAAACCGCCAACGGTTGGGTACTGCGTCGGATCATGCGTCCCGTCCGTGGGCTGGCCCGCGCGGCCGCCTCCGGCGGTCGCGGTCCAGGGTTGTAGCACGCCCGGACGAAATGCGTCAAGGGCTGTAAACTGAGGGGGTTTCCGCAGTTTCCGGCGACGAGGGATTCCGCACATGACGGCCGAACAGCTCCTCGACAAGATCAACAAACTGCGCAAGGACTACGGCGACGATCCCGAAGACGAGACGTACCAGGCGCTGCACCACACGTTTCTGTTTCTATCGTACACCGTCGCCCAGTTGAAACAGTATCTCAAGGAAGCCGCCGAGCGCGGCGAGTGACGGGTGTCAGCCGCGGAGCGGGTAGCCGTAGCGGCGGGCGTAATCGCCCCAGCGGCGCGTAACCGTCTCTGTGTCGGCCGGCGACAATTCGTAACGGTTGGTCGCATAGTCGCTCACGTTGGCGAGGTGTTTTTCAGCGTGGGGACGAGCGCGCTCGAAATCGCCGAGTTCGAG
>CAZNSL010000203.1:0-8454 GCA_964574975.1 uncultured Alcaligenaceae bacterium
CGTCGCTTGCGCTCCGGGCTGGCGGTGTCAGACGTACATCGGCACGAACCGGAACGTCCGGCCATCGAACAACCCCTTGTCGCTGAGCTTGAGGGCGGGGATCACCAGCAGGGCCATAAACGACAACGTCATGAACGGCGCGGCCAGCGGTGAGCCGAGGCCGCGAGCCATCGCGTCGAGCTTGGCGTAGCCGGCCGCGACGCGCTCGCCGCTGCGGCCCATCAGCCCGGCCACTTCGAGCGGCAGCACGCCGTGAGTGCCACCATCGACGACCGCTAGCCCGCCGCGGGCGTCGATGACGGAGTTGACGGCCGCGCACAAATCGCTGTCGTCGACGCCTACGGCGACGATGTTGTGCGAGTCGTGGGCGACACTCGCCGCCAGCGCACCGCGGCGCAGGCCGAAGCCACGGACGAAGCCGATGGCCGGCGGCGCGTCGGCGTAGCGGTTGACGACGGCGATTTTTTGCACCTCGTCGGTCACGACCGGCGGCCGATGCGACTCGCCGGTGACGAGTTGGCTGTCGTAGGCTTCGATGACGCGCACCAGGCCCGACCCCTCGGGCGTGCGGAAGTCGTCCTTGTGTTTGCGGTTCGCGCGGAAAGTGTTCGGCGCGTCGCTCTCGACGCGCTCGATGTGGCTGACCCCATCGACGGCGACGACCCGACTGTCGATGACGGTCTGCCGGACGCGGAAGTCGCTGAGGTCATCGACGACGATGAAGTCCGCCGGGTCGCCGACTCGCAACAGGCCGACCGGCAACTTGTAGTGTTCGACCGGACGCACGCACGCCGCACGTAGTACGTCGAAAACGTCGTGTCCGTGCGCGACCGCACAACGTACCAGCCGGTCGATGTGGCCGTGTTGCAGCGAATCGGGGTGTAGGTCATCGCTACAGAACATACACGAGTCGGGGTGCGACGACAGCAGCGGGTGCAGGGCGTCGAAGTTCTTCGCGGCTGAGCCTTCGCGGATCAGGATGGCCATGCCGCATGCAATTTTCTCAAGCGCCTCGTCGAGTGCGACGCACTCGTGATCGGTCGTGATGCCGGCGGCGGCGTAACGGCGTACGTCGTCGCCGCGCAGGCCGGGCGCGTGGCCATCCACCGGCAGGCCGCGGCACCGGGCCGACGCGATTTTGGCCAGCAGGTCCGCGTCGCCTCCGAGGACGCCGGGGTAGTTCATCACTTCGCTGAGCGATCCGAAGCTGTCCTCGCGGAACAATCCTTCGACGGCGGAGGCATCCAGCGTCGCCCCGGATGTCTCGAAGCAAGTCGCCGGCACGCAGGACGGCACGCCGAAATGGAACTTGAACGGCACCCGCCGGCCGTTGGCGACCATGAAGCGGACGCCCTCCACGCCGAGGACGTTGGCAATCTCGTGCGGGTCCGACACGCTGCCGACGGTGCCGTGCGTGACGGCAATGCGGGCGAACTCCGACGGAACCATCATCGAGCTTTCGACGTGGACGTGGGCGTCCACAAACCCCGGCAAGAGGAAGCCCTCGCATGGCCCGGCATGTTCCCGGATCGAGACGATGCGGCCGTCGGCGACGCCGACCGAGCCGGGAAAGACCCGGCGGTCGAACAGGTTGACGACGTTCGTGGTCAGAGTGGTCACGTCCGAGTCCTTCCGGCGGGGCGGGTTGCGAGTATTGTGGCAAGCCGTCGGGTATCGGCAATCGTCCGGAAGGTGTCCGGCCCGCGGTCGTTTTCTCGTTTAGGTGGCGGTCGCGCCGGGTCGTGCCACGCGTGCGGGCTGGGGCCGCGTGGGCCGTAACGACTTGCAAATTTCTCCTTTGCATGTCGGGCGCGGGATCGTTAACCTGGAGACTTGGGACTCTTCCGACGAAGGCGCACGCTTCGGGTGAAGCCGCCTTGCCACGGACTGGCGCTGCACCGTTCCTCGGGCCGACCCCGCCGGCCGTGCCACCGAGAGTGTCCGCCATGCTCCGCTCCTTGGCTCTCGCCACCGTCCTGGCTGCTTCCGCTACGGCCTCCGAGCCGATCCGCTTCGCCCGAACCCCCGATATCTCGCCCGACGGTCGCACCGTCGCCTTCAGCTACCTCGGCGACATCTGGACCGTGGACGCTATCGGCGGCATCGCTCGCCCGGTCACGCTGCACGAGGCTCACGACTACTGCCCGGTCTTCAGCCCGGATGGCCGATCGATCGCGTTCGCGTCGAGCCGTTACGGCAGCTACGATGTGTTCGTCGTGCCGACGGCTGGCGGCCGGCCGAAGCGCCTCACCAGCGACTCGGCGAACGACCAGCCGGTCGCCTGGACATCCGATGGCAAAGAGGTGCTGTTCGCCTCTAACCGGACTGCAACCTACCCGGCGACGATTGCACTGTACGCGGTGCCTGCGGTCGGTGGGGCGGTGCGGCAGGTGGTGAGCGATGCCAAGGACGGGCGGCTCGCACCGGACGGGTCGAAGCTCGTCTTCGTTCGGGGGCAGGGGGCATGGAACCGCAAGGGCTACCGTGGATCTTCGAACGACGACCTGTGGCTCGCCGACCGCGATGGGGCAAACGCCCGCCGCCTGACCGAATTCACCGGCCAGGACACGTCGCCGATGTGGGCACCGGATGGCAAGACGCTCTACTACGTCAGTGAGGACGCCAAGGCGGTTCCGGCGAACGTCGTCAAAATTGACACGACCGCTACCGGCAAGCCCGTCGTGCAGCCGGTCACCACCCACGTCGACGACGCGGTGCGCCGCGCACGCATCTCGGCCGACGGCCGGTACATCGTCTACGAGTGCGGGGCAGACCTGTGGGTCGTCGCCACCGATAGCTGCTCGCCGTCGCGCAAGCTCGCCATCGAGGCGGAGGCCGACGACAAGGTCAATGCCGAGCGCGTGCAGACGCTGACCAATGGCGCGACCGAATACGTTCCGGCCCCGGACGAGAAACACGTCGCGTTCGTCGTACAGGGCGAAATCTTCCTGGCCGCGCTCCCCGGCGGCGGCAAGGCGACTCGGCTAACCGAAGACCCAGCGTTCGACCACGGGCTGAGCTGGTCGCCGGACGGCAAGAAGATCGTCTTCGCCAGCGACCGCGGCGGGCACGAGGACCTGTACCTGCTCGAAGCCGACGACCCGGTCACGACCGACCTGACCAAGGCCCACCGCTTCCGCGTCAAACAATTGACGAAGACGTCGGAGGCCGAATCGGAAGCGACATTCTCCGCGGACGGTAAGCGGATCGCGTTCCTCAAGGCCGGGCAACTGTGGACGATGGCCGCCGATGGCCGCGACGCGAAAGCCGTGGTCAAGGACGTACAGGTCTTCGACTACACGTGGTCGCCGGACGGCAAGTACTTCGCATACGCCCGTAGCGATGGGTCGTATGCCAGCGAAATCTACGTGATTCCGTCCGATGGCTCCGAGGCGGGCCGCAACGTGACGCGGTACGCCACGTTCAACACCGATGTGTCGTGGAGCCGTCGTGGCGGCAAGATCGCCTTCGTCGGCCAACGACGCACCGGCACGACCATGCACGTATTGAGTTTGCAGCGACCCGCCGCCGCGGCTGCTCTGCCGTCCACCGACATCGACTGGGACGACATCCATCTGCGTACCGCACGCATTGCAACACCTGCTGAGGCGGGCACGATCTCGCCCGACGGCGAGCGGGTCGCTTTTCGCTCGGTCGACGACGGTGTGAACGACCTGTGGGTAGCCTCGGCCGATGGGCACAACGTCTCGCGCGTCACGACCGGTTCGATGCGACCAACGCAGATCCGCTGGTCGCGAACGAATTCGAGTACGCTGTACTTCCTTGATCGGACGGGCGCAATCCGCACGGTGAGCGCGTCCGGAGGTGCGGTGGGGCGAGTGCCCTTCACGGCCAAGCTGACGTTCCGCCGCGACGAGGAATTCGCCGAGATCTTCGCTCAGTCGTGGCGGCTCCTGAACGAGAACTTCTACGATGCCGCGTTCCACGGCACCGACTGGGCGGCCGTGCGGTCCCGGTACGCACCGTTGGTCAAACACGTCAGTCTGAAGGAAGACCTGTACGCCCTGGTCAGCCTGATGCTCGGTGAGCTGAACTCATCGCATCTGGGCATCGCAGGGGCCGGCCGGACACCGGAGGAAACCACCGCCGACCTGGGCCTGTTGTTCGACGCCACCTACAAGGGACCGGGGCTGAAAGTGGCCGAGGTCCTGAAGCGCGGCCCCGCCGACAAGCGCGGCCTTCAGGTTAAAGCCGGCGATGTCATTACCGCTATCGACCGGCAGCCCGTGGATGGCCAGGAGTTGAGCGAACTCCTTAATGGCAAGGTCAACGAACCGGTGGTCCTGGAAGTTGTCGCATCGGGCACGGACCCGAAGGATGCGAAGGCAGCAAAGCGCCGCGTCGAAGTGCAGGGGATCGATCGCGGTCGTACCGGCGAGCTCATGTACGCTCGCTGGGTGGCCAGCAACGCGAAAAAGGTGGAAACGCTGTCGTCTGGGAAACTCGGCTACATCCACATCCCGACGATGACGGACGACGGCCTGGAGACGTTCGTGCGGTCGCTTTATTCCGATAACGCCGAGAAAGAGGGCCTGGTCCTCGATGTGCGCAACAACGGGGGCGGGTTCACGCACGACAAGGTCCTAAACTACCTCGCGGGCCGCGAGCACACGCAGTTCCGACGGCGCAATGGTGGCGAGGGGCTGGTGGTCCGCGAGAACGACCGCAAGTGGACCAAGCCGGTGGTCGTCCTGATCAACGAGCGGACCTACTCCGATGCCGAGGTATTCCCTAGTGCGTTGCGGTCGCTCGGCCTCGGCAAACTGGTCGGCCAGCCAACGGGCGGGCAGGTGATCTTCACCTACCGCGTACGATTGATTGACGGCTCAGTGTTCGCGCTGCCGAGTACCGGCGTGTTCACGGCCCGCGGTGTGAACATGGAGCGAGAAGCCGTTCAACCGGACGTGCTAGTGGCGGGACCGACGCCGGAGCAACAGAGCCGCGGTGAAGATCCGCAGATCGCCGCGGCCGTCGGCGTGCTGGGGCGGGACGTGATCGCGTGGAAGAAGAGTCGGATCGGGCTGTTCAATAAGTCAGGCGGCGCAGGCACGGCAGCTGCCGGCAGTGCCCCGGCGGGACACAAATGAGAGTGGCGAGACACCTAGGATACCGCGAGTGAACGACGTTCGACGGCCGATGCCGATGCCACCGCCTCCGCTCTCGCACGGCGATGGGTTTAGCGCGTCCGCGACGGCCGACGAATTCACCGAGCGCATCGTCGATGAAATCGAGATGCTCGGCGAGGAGGAGGCGCTCGGAATCCGCGCGACGCCGCGAACCGAGGTAACACCCGGCATGCGCTACCTACACTGTAGCCGGACGATTCACCAACTCGTCACCGACCGCAACCGAGCGGTCGGCGTCTACCTCGCCGTCACGTCACTGATGTGGACGGCCTCCGGGGCGATCCTCAACGCGAAGCCCGTCGCAAACCTCCTCGTGCCGATCGAGAGCATCCAGCGTTGGTGCCTCCCGACCACGGCCGCGTCGCTGACGCTGTTGGCCGTGTTGACGGGTATGCTGTTGATCCGGACGCGCATCGGTCTCATCTACGAGGTGGCGAAGATGAACGCACTCCTCGGTCTGCCGGTCGGGCGAGTGCGGCGGGTGAATCCGCTGAGCGTTTTCTTCGTGATGCACCTGATGGTGAGCTTCGGCGGCGGAGCGAGTGCGGCTTTTCTCGCCTACCACCTGTGGAAATACCGCGACCCAGTCGCCGCTGGCGGCCTCGTGCTGTCGGCGGTGGTCGGATTGGCCGTGATCGCCGGCCTCGTCGCCTTTTACATCGTCGGGGTGCAGCGCACCACGGCGGACAACAAACTTCAGTCGGCGGCCGGGGGCTGACCGACCACCACACCATTTGGACCGATACCGAGGGCTACGACGTGCGGACCCCGATTATCCTCGAACTTTACGCCAAGCTGCCGAAGCCACGGCCGGGTGACGACGCCGACTTGTGGGCGAGCACCATGCAGGAGGCGCTCGACGAGTACAGTCGCCAGGTCGCGCTGAGCTACAGTGAATCGACGCTCGTGCGTCTTCTCGACAACCCCGACAAACGCGTGCGGCGTGCGGCCGTCGTGGCCCTCGGCTTGATGGGTACGATGACGGCTAACACGGCCGTCGCCCGCCGACTGGTGGACCCTGACAAGCGGGTGCGCCAATTCGCCACGGATGCCCTGTGGGCGATTTGGTTCCGCGGCAACAGCGAGAAGGCCAACGACGAGTTGCAGCGAATCGTCCGCGACGGCGAGCCGAAAGCGATGCTCAAGTCGCTCGATGCCTTGGTGCGCAAGGCCGGCGATTTCGCGGAGGCGTACAACCAGCGGGCTATCCTGCACTACCGCATGGGCGAGTTCCGCAAGGCGATCGTCGACTGCGAGAAGGTGCTGCAACTGAATCCGCACCACTTCGGCGCGGCCGCCGGCATGGCCCAGTGTTACCTCAAGCTGAACAAGCCGCGGGCGGCGCTCCGGTCGTTCCGCACGGCACTCCAAATCAACCCGAACCTCGACGACGTAGAAGAGACGATTCGCGCGCTCGAAGAGGTGTTAGGGGAGGATTAACCCGCGACGCCGCGAGCCGAGCCTGCGAGGCGAGCGCCGTAGCGCTCGGCTCGCGGCGTCACGGTAGTGGAACCTCGTAGCAATCCCACACCGTCGATACGTTGACCAACTCGACACGCACCGGTCCCAATCCCGCGACCGGCAGGGCGAACGACTCGCCGGCCGCAATCGTGCGGTAGCCCGCGTGGGTGTCACCGACCAGCAGGTACAGCTCCAGTGGCCCGTCGGCCGTGCCCGCGACTTGGCCGACCATCTGGCCGTCCTCCAACCGCACGCTGTTCAGGTACGCCCGGCAGCGAATCGCGAGCGATGCCTCGCCGAGCGACCAGTCGCCGTCGCATTCGGCGACCCACTCGTTGCGGTGTCGCATTCGTCCCGTCACGTCGAGTTCGACCGGACCCACGGCAAGCTGTTCGCCGTTGAACGACCAGCGCACCGACCCGGCCGCGTCGCATACCAGCCACACGCGCTCGAAATCGTCGATTTGCCGCGGCAAACCAAACGAGCGTACCAGACGCGCCGGCCCACGGCCGAACGTCGGCAAGTCGATGCGGCGAGAGTCTTGTCGCCACGCGGCGCTGAGGCGGATGTAGTGCGGGTACATGTGGCCATCCCGTTTGCCCGCGGGGCGCGGCGGGGATATCCTCACTCCACGTCTCACCATAGGAGGAGCCATGCCGACCGACACGCTGCGCTGGGGCATCCTCGGCGTCGCCAAGATTAACGAACGTCTGATCCCGGCATTCCATGCCGCCCACAACGCGAAGCTCGCTGCCATCGCTAGCCGTTCGCCCGACAAGGTTCGCGCCGCCGCCCAGGCCGGTGGTATCCCGACGGCGTACATCGGCTACGACGCGCTCTTGGCCGACCCGGCCATCGACGCCGTGTACATCCCGTTGCCGAATACCATGCACGCCGAATGGGTGCGCAAGGCCGCCGACGCCGGCAAGCATGTCCTCTGCGAGAAGCCGATGACTCCGACGGCCGCCGAGGCTGCGGACTTGATCGCCTATTGCCGCTCGAAGGGCGTCCGCCTGATGGACGGCTTCATGTGGCCGCACCACGAACGCACCGCCCGCGTGCGGCAGTTACTCGACTACGGCACCATCGGCCGCGTCACCCGCGTCACTGGGGTGTTCACGTTCCAACTCGACCTCGACCCGGCCAACATCCGCCTGCAACCTGGTATGGCCGGCGGGGCGCTGCTCGACGTGGGCTGTTACCC
Organism: uncultured Alcaligenaceae bacterium; assembly: GCA_964574975.1. Taxonomy (GTDB): domain Bacteria; phylum Planctomycetota; class Planctomycetia; order Gemmatales; family Gemmataceae; genus JAXMAS01. Next base: position 7,813 of record CAZNSL010000203.1, read on the forward strand.
CATCTACGGCATCCGCTGGGCGATGGCAGACGAACCGGTGCGCGTCAGCGCGACGGCTGTCATGCTCCACGGCGTGGACGTGAACATGACCGGCTGGTTGGAGTTCGCCGGTGGCCGGGCGGCATCGTTCGACTGCGGGTTCACGGAGCCGATGCGGCAGTGGCTCGAAATCGTCGGCACCGCCGGCACGGTGACCATCCACGATTTGTGGCTGCCGGACCCGGAGGCCCGCTACGAACAGCGCCGCGGCGACCATCCCGTTGAGGTCGTCGCCGTCGGCGGCCGCGATCAGATCGTGCGAATGATCGAGGGCTTCGGCGCGGCCGTCTTGGCAAAGCGGGACCCGACGCCATCGCCCGACGAAGCGGTCAAGACACTGAAGGTGCTGGACGCTCTGGCGCTGTCTGCCCGCGAGGGTCGGGTCGTCGAACTGACATCGTGACGACTCGTGTCGCTGACTCGTCAGCGGATGGCCGGCAAGTTGACGCTGCTCGCAGACCCCGATCGACGTCGCGTGGCCTGGTGGCGATTTCGTCGGCCGTGTGCGGTCGAACCCACAGTTCGGTCAGTCGGCCGTATACAGGCCGCGGCCGCAACTGCGACAGGTGACGAACAGACCGCAGCCGATGTCGAGCAACTGCT
>CAZNSL010000204.1:0-8450 GCA_964574975.1 uncultured Alcaligenaceae bacterium
GGCTGAAGAAGTCGGCCGCTTGTTTCTCGTACCGCTCTGGAGTGAGGAGTTGGTTCTTCGCCTTGCTGATCGCACCGGCAATGCGGTCGGGCGTGAACTTCACGTTGTCGATGCCGGCCGCTTCGAGCGACTCCTTCGCCACCTTTGCCCGGTCCTGTTGGTCGTAGATCGTGAAGTTCTTGCCGATGTCGAGCCGGTCGGAGTACTGGCGCATGAGGCGCGCGCCCAGACTGTGGAACGTACTGACCCACACCCGGCTGTCCGGTACGAGCGACTCGACGCGCTGCCGCATGACGCCGGCCGCTTTGTTCGTGAAGGTGATGGCCAGGATGTTCCACGGCTTCACGCCTTGCGACAACAGCCATGCGACGCGGCGGGTGATGACGCGCGTCTTGCCGCTGCCGGCCCCGGCCAGGATCAGGAGCGGCCCCTCGAAATGCGTCACGGCTTCGCGCTGCGCATCGGTCAGGTCGGCGAGCAGGTCGGCGGTCGGCCCGGTTCCGTGCGGCATCGGCAAGCGCTCCGTCGTCGAAGGGCAGGGGGACGGGTATTGTATCCGGACGCTGGGAGGGGTGCATGGACATCGTGGGCATCGGCACGGACATCGTCGAGTGCGTGCGCATCCGACAAATGATCGACCGGCATGGCGAGCTGTTCCTAACGCGTGTCTTCACCGAACGCGAGGTGCGCTACTGCCAGCGCAGCAAGAACGCGACGGAACACTTTGCCGGGCGCTGGGCCGCCAAGGAGGCGGTGCTGAAGTGCCTCGGTACCGGCTGGAGCAAAGGGCTGTGTTGGACGGACATCGAGGTGGCCAACGACCCCGACGGCCGGCCGCGAGTCCGCCTGTACGCGGCCACGCGCGACTTCGCCCGCCAGTTGCGCATCACCGAAATCCTGCTGTCGATCTCGCACTGCCGGGAGTACGCCACCGCCTACGCCCTTGCCGTCAACAAGGGCATGGCCGGCGACTATGGCACGACCAACGGCGAAGACGAAATCCCGTACTGAGCGTTACTTGCCGATATCGAGGACGAGTTGGCGGGCGACTTTGAACGCCGCCTTGAGGCTCGTGGCGCGGGCGTCCATTTGACCCTCGTTGAAGTAACTGCCTGGTGGCGATTGCGGCAAGCCAGCGATGGCGAGCGTGACCGGCAACAGTTGCATGAACTCGCGCTGCTTCGTCTGCTGGGGCGAGGCGGCTTCGGTACTCACGGTCGTAACTCCGGGTGGCGTGGACGGGACTTGGTTCCAGACTAACGGCCGCGCGGCGACCGGGCAAGTCGGCAGGAGGGTAACGTGGAAGTCTTCGAGCTGCTCGAAGCTTGCGGCTGCTTTCTGGAGCTACTGGCAACGTCGGGCGTGTTGGCCGACGGTGTCGCATGGGTCCGAAGCAAACCGAACCGCGTCGCCCGCAAAGTCGCCAAGTCGAAGGGTGAGACGCCACCCGAACCCGACGGCTGGACGACGGCCTGGCAAATCCTGACGCCGATGGCCATCACGCTCGTCGTTCTCGTCATTCTCAAGTGGACGCGCGTCATCTAATGGCTAGAGAACGCCCTTGGTGGACGGGACGCCGACCACGCGCGGGTCGAGTTCCACAGCCTGTCGCAATGCCCGGCCGACTGCCTTGAAGACGCCTTCCAGGATGTGGTGCGTGTTGCGGCCAGTGTGTCCGTTGACGTGCAAGTTGAACGTCCCAGCGTTCGTCACGGCCCGCCAGAACTCCTCGCCGAGCTGCGACGCGAAGTTGCCGAGCGACTCGTTCGGTACCTCGACGCGCCAGCCGAAGTACGCCCGGCCGCTCAGGTCCACCGCTGCCGTCACGAGCGACTCGTCCATCGGCAATATGCAGTCGCCGTAGCGGCGAATGCCGGCCTTGTCGCCGAGAGCCTGCTTGAACGCCTGGCCGAGGACGATGCCGACATCTTCAACCGTATGATGTGCGTCGATGTGCAAGTCGCCTTCAGCTTTGACGGTGAGGTCGAACAGACCGTGCCGGGCGACGTGCGCGAGCATGTGGTCGAAGAACCCCACGCCGGTGGCGACCTCGGCGCGACCGGAACCGTCGAGGTCGAGCGACAATTCGACCGTCGTCTCGGACGTTGCCCGGTGAATCGTGGCCGTGCGGCCCATTGCGTGCGATCCTTTAGACGAGGGAGGTCAATTCCGCCTCGAGACGGTCGAGTTCGCGGTCGCTTCCGACGCTGATTCGTAGTCCGTCGCCGAAGTCGTCGTACCGCATGTACCTTACGAGGATGCGCCTCTCCTTTAGCGTCTCGTAAAGGGGCTTGACCGGCACATCGGAATGTGTCGACCACACGAAATTCGCACGACTTGGAGTGACGGAAAAACCCAAGCGTCGCAAGGAGTCGGTCAGCCGCGTACGGCCGGAGCGAATCTTCGCCACCGTTTCGTGCAAGTACGCCCGATCGGCGATTGCCGCCGTCGCCGCCGCGAGGCTCAGTACGTCGCAGTTGTACGAGTCCTTGACCTTGCCCATTTCGCGGATGATAGCCGCATCGGCGATCGCGTAGCCGAAGCGGATGCCGGCCAGGCCGTACGATTTGCTCAGCGATCGTGTCACGACCACGTTCCGTTTCGCCAGTAGCGCGAGCGCGTGGCCGTCGGCGAAATCGACGTATGCCTCGTCGATCACCAGTGGACCTTCGACTTCGTCGGCCAATCGCGTTAGGCGGTCGTGTGGCACGGCCGTTCCCGACGGCGAATTGGGATTGGCGACAAAAGTCAGATGCACCCCGCGAACGGGCCACGGCGAAGGTAGCGTCCAGTCGTCGATGTACGGCACCGTCTCAAACCGCGTTCCCTGAATCTCCGCAAGCGTCTTGTAGAGCAGGTAACTCGGCGTCGGTGACGCGATCAGCCCGCCCTCGGGGACGAACGTCCGCGTCAGGATGGTGAGGATATCGTCGGAACCGTTGCCGACCAGGATCATGTCCGGTTCGACGCCGTGAATAGCTGCGGCGACCTTGCGGAACTCGGAGCCGAGCGGGTCCGGGTATTTGCGCAGTGCGTCGCCGGTCAGTGCTGCGCGCAACGCCTCGAAGACGCGCGGTGATGGTGGGAAGGGACTTTCGTTAGTGTTGAGCTTGACGACATCGCCGCCGCGCGGTTGCTCGCCGGGGATATAGCCGCCCATCGCGCGGATGTTCGGACGGACCATCGCGGCGGCTCAGGTGGACGACGTGGTCTTAACGGGTTTCTTCGGGGGGCGCGAGGTCAGGTGCTTGTTGTCGGTCGTGCGGATCGCCACGCTGGCAGCGTGGCCGGTCAACCCTTCCTTCTCGGCCAACCGCACCACATCCTCGGAAATATGGCGAATACCGCGCTGGGTGAAGGACATGACGCTCGAACATCGCAGGAAATCGTTCGCCGTCAAGCCACTGGTGAAGCGGGCCGTGCCGCCGGTCGGCAGGACGTGCGATGGACCTGCCGCGTAATCGCCCAGGGCAACTGGCGTCCAGTGGCCCAGGAAAATCGCCCCGGCGTCGTCGATCTTGTCGCTGATCGCCTCGGGGTCGCGCGTCTGAATGTGCAGGTGTTCGGGTGCGATCTGGTTGGTCAGGGCGATCGCTTCGGCCTTGTCCTTCGCCAGCACGAACGCGCCGAACTTTTCGAGGCTCTCACGGGCCAGGTCGCCGCGGCTCAGCTTGGCCAATTGCCGTTCGAGGGCAGCTTGGACCTCGTCGAGTAGTTCCGCTTGCCACGTCACCAGGACGCTAACGCCTGGCGAATGTTCAGCTTGAGCGATCAGATCGGCGGCAACGAACTCCGGTTGCGCCGATTCGTCCGCAATCACGACGACTTCGCTCGGCCCTGCAAGGCAGTCGATGGCGACGTGACCGAGGACGAACTTCTTCGCGAGCGTCACATACGTACTGCCCGGCCCGACAATCATGTCCACGGCCGGGATGCCGTCCACGCCATACGCGAGCGCGGCGATAGCTTGTGCCCCACCGACGCGGTAGACCTCAGTCACGCCGAGTTCGTGACACACGGCAAGGAGGTCTGGGTTGTTCGCCCCGCCGGCCGTCGGCGGCAGAACGACCGCCAACTCCGGCACACCGGCCGCTTGGGCCGGGCAAACCGTCATCAGGAGCGTGGAGGGATACGACGCCGCACCACCGGGGACGTAAATGCCCACTCGCCGCAATGGCCGATAGCGCAGCTGCAACTCGTGGCTGCCAGTGACGGACAGAACGGCGTCGGAGTGGATCAACCCCATCTGGAACGACAGGACGTTTTGCCGAATGTTGCGAACGGTATTGAGGAAGATCGGGTCGGCCGATGCATGGGCGGCCTTGATCTCATCGACCGAGACGCGTAACTGGTCCCGCGTCAGCTTGACCTTGTCGAAGAGATCGGTGTACTTGAGCAGGGCCGCGACGCCATTGGTTTGCACCTCGGTGCAAATGCGCTCGACGACCTCGGCCGGTGACAGCGATCCACCGAAGACCTTTTTCGTTAGCTCGCGGCTCTTGGGGGAAACGATTTCACCTTGGTGGCCGATGAGCCGCCGTAGGTCGGCGAGCTGCTTCGCCGATTTCGGATCGGAGCAGTCGATCCGGCGGAGTTTCAGTGAAGTCATTCCGCCCTCCCCACTCGCTTTGGACGCACCGGGCGCGGCCTGCCGGGACCGCGCGGGCTGTGGGGTCGGCCGCTTGGCCGAAGTAGCGGGGACGACTCGTCCGTTGGTACGACCGTTCTTCACACTACGACTCTACGGAAAAAGGCAGTCGATTGCAAGCATCTGCGACGTAAGCCGATAACCAGTAACGTCATCGGATTATCCGACCTGGCACGACGCAGCACATTTGACCAGGGTGATTTCGTTGCCTTTGGCGTTGAACCGAACCTCGTCCATGAACGTCTGGATCAACAATAACCCGCGCCCGCCAACGCGCTCGAGGTTGTTCGGATCGGTCGGGTCGGGCAAGGTTCGCGGGTCAAACCCCGGCCCCTCGTCGGCGACCGTGAATTGTGCCCGTTCCGATGTCAACGCTGCAATCACGCGCAATCGGCGGTCCTTGTACGGAGCCGTGCGCCGTCGCTCCGCAACGAGGTCTGTGAACGCTCGCTCGTCTTCTTGCCGCAGGCTGGAACAAACCTCCAAGTTGCCGTGGTACATTGCGTTCAGGACGGCCTCTTCGAGGGCAATCCCGACGCGGATGAGGCCGTTCTGGTTGCATAGACAAAGCGCAGCAATCTGGTCCTGAATCTGCGAAACGAGGACCGGAATCAGTGCTGGGTCATTCTCCAGAACGAACTCCAGCTCGATGCGGGTCAGGAACGACAGCAGACGGCGACGGTTCTGGGTCGCCTGTGCGGCCGACACGACGCGCTCGAGGGAATCTGCTAGTTCCTCGACTAGCTCATTCTTCGGAACGTAGCTGGCTGCGCCCTGTTGCAACGCTCGGAGCGCGATTTTCTCACTGCCCCATTCCGTCATCAAGACGACGGGGATAAACGGGTGCGAATCTCGAATCGACTGCACCAGTTTCAGACCATCGCAATCGGGCATCGTCAAGTCAGTGAGTACGACGGCCGGAGCCTCGTCCGCGAGAGCGGCCAACGCCTCACCACCGGTGCCAGCCTCGCGAGTTCGCCAGCCGAGGACTTCGGATATGACCTGACAGGCGTGCATCCGCTCCTTTGGTACGTCATCGACTACCAGGGCTAACAGGGGTGCGGTATTCTCGGCGGACGACATCGGCGGCCTCGTCGGGCATTAGGGCGACAATTCTACGAGCAATTGGTCGAGCGCCGGCTCGAATTCGCTCAGGGCGTTCTCGAGTCGCGGCAGAGCATCAGCTGCGGCGTCCAGGTCGCCGGCCTGGCCGAGCAACTCCAACCGTTGGGCGGCATCTACGGCTCGCGTCGCCCCGAAATTGCTCACGGCCCCCTTGAGCGTGTGGGCCGCGAGTTTTAGCTTCACGGCGTCGCCAGCCGCAACCGCGCTGCGGATTTCGCCGAGGAGTCGCGGCGACTCTTCGCGGTACAACTCGGTCAGCTCCCGCAGGAATTCTACACTGTGACTGACCCGTTCGAGTAGAGCCGATCGGTCGAGTGAGCGGCCGACGGTTGTCTTCGTTGCCTCTGCGGTGGTCTCGGCCGCGGGATACATACTGAGGACACGTACCAGGTCATCGCCCTGGATCGGCTTCGTGATGTAATCGTCCATCCCGGCCCTGAGGCAGCGTTCGCGGTCGCCCTTCATTGCATGAGCCGTGAGCGCCACGATTGGCGTCCGCCGGCGACCCGATTCGCTGGCACGGATCGCGGCAGTCGCCTCGAACCCATCCATTTCCGGCATTTGCACGTCCATGAGGACGATATCGTACTCTCCGTCGTGCCACGCTGCGACGGCTTCCAGTCCGTTGGCGACCACGCCGACCGAGTGCCCGTCCTTCTTCAGCAGTCGCACGACGAGTTGCTGGTTCACTGCATTGTCCTCCGCCAGGAGAACGCGTAGCGACCGACTTTCGTCCGAAATGGCAACGGACGGAGCAACCACCGCGACAGTGTGCCAGCCCACGAGTCGGCGAATTGCGTCGAGCAAGGCGGACTGTTGGACCGGCTTGTCCAGAAAAGATGCGATGCCGAGTTCGCGGATACTGCTCTCATCCCGCAGGCCGTCAGCCGACGAGAACATGGCTACGGTTGCGTGTCCTTGCTCCGAGTGATGCATTAATTCATCGGCCAGCACATCGTCGCCCGTTCCCAGCAACTTCGCGTCGAGCAAGATCAGTCCGAATCCCAGTCCTGCCTCGCGTGCCGCACGTAACTCCGCACATGCGACTCGTTCACTGTCGGCGAGCGTGGGATTAACGCGCCACGACCGCAACATTTCGGCGAGCGATCGACGGCTCGTTTCGTCATCGTCCACGATCAGTGCCGACATCCCAACGAATGTCTTCGGCGGGCCGGAGTCCGTCGTTGCCATGTCGCTGATGGGGTCAAAGACCGCCGTGAATTGGAACGTGCTTCCCCGGGCGATTTTGCTCTCGACCTCGATCCGCCCGCCCATCAATTCGACGAGCCTGGCGGAGATGGTGAGCCCGAGACCGGTGCCGCCGTATCGCCGCGTCGTGGATGAATCGGCTTGCTCGAATGGCCGGAAGATCGTACTGAGCTTGGCGGCGTCGATGCCGATGCCGGTATCGCGCACCGCGAAGCGGAGTACGACGCGATTGTCTTTGGACGGCTCGCGCTCGATGTCCACCGCGACCTCGCCGCGATCGGTGAACTTGATCGCGTTGCCGACGAGGTTGACGAGGATCTGTCGCAGCCGTCCGGGATCGCCGACGACCGCGACCGGTACGTCCGGTGCCACGCGATACGCCAGCTCCAGTCCCTTCTGCTGTGCGCGCAGAGCGAGCGTCTTGATCGTTTCGCCAACCGTTTCGTGCGGGCGAAACGCGATCGACTCCAGCTCGACCTTACCTGCCTCTATCTTCGAGAAGTCGAGGATGTCGTTGATGATTGTCAGAAGCGACTGGGCCGACGACTGCACTGTCCGTAGGTAGTCGCACTGTTCCGGCGTTACGTCCGTCTCCAGAGCTAGCTCGGTCATGCCGAGGATGCCGTTCATCGGCGTGCGAATCTCGTGGCTCATGTTGGCCAGGAAGGCGCTCTTGGCCACGTTGGCCGCCTCCGCCGCCTCGCGCGCGCGCTTGAGTTCGTCGATGTCGAAGGCCATCACGAAGAAGCCGACGACCTCGTCGCCATCCCGGTCGGGCACGTAGTGCACCTGCGCGTAGCGCGACTGGGCAGGATCCTCGGGCCGGGGGAAGCCGCGTTCGAACACCTGGCGTTCGCCGCGCAGCGCGGCCTCGATCAATGGCTGATTCAGCGTGTAGATCATTTCACCGAAGACAGCGCGCATGTGCCGGCCCTCGATCTGTTCGGACGACAGCCCCAGCCATTCCCGATAGGCCGGGTTGGCGAAACGGTTGATCAGATCCTTGTCCCAGTAGCCGACCACGCCCGGTATGCCATTGAGGATCAACTGCAGGTGGCGTTCGCGCGACGCGAGCTGCGCGGTGCGCTCCGCCACCTGAGTCTCGAGGTTGCGCCGGTAGTTTTCCAGTGCCTCCTCGGCGGCCTTGCGCTCGGTGACGTCGCGCCAGGTGCAGTAGATGACCGGACGGTCCTCGAAGGTGATCGTCGCCAGGGTGACTTCGGCGAGGAACGCGCCGCCATCGTGCCGCGTGTGCATCCACTCGAAGCGCTGGACCCCCTGGCGTTCCGCGAGCGCCATCATGCGTTCGGCCTTTTCGATCGACGCCTCGCCGTCGGGCTGGAACTCCGGCGAAAGCGCCGCGGGGTGTACGTCGAGCAGCGCCTTGCGGTCGGGATAGTCGAGCATGGACACCGCCGCGGGGTTGCACTCGACGAAACGATGGTCATCGATGATCCAGGCCGGATCG
>CAZNSL010000205.1:0-8440 GCA_964574975.1 uncultured Alcaligenaceae bacterium
ACCGCCCGGCCAAACGACTGACCGGAACGACACCCGCGGCTAGGTCGGCCCCTCGACCTTGGAGGAGTCTCCGATGTCCGCGCGCACGCTCACCGCCGCCCTCGCCGTGATGCTGGTATCTGCATCTGCCCAGGCCCAGGTGGCGCAATATGTCGTCACAGCGCTCCCACATCCCAGTGCCCCCAGCCCGTACTTTACGACGGGTGCAGTCGGCCTGAACAATGCCGGACAAGCCGCTGTAAACCTCCGGACCACGGCCATGGGGGTCCCGCCGGTCCACGCGGGCCGGTTCACGCCGGGCGTGGGCACCATCGACCTCGGCAGCCTCGCAACGGGCGGTCTCAGCACCGCCCAGGCCATCAACGCCACGGGGCAGGTCGTCGGCTTCACTGAGAACCAAGGGACGTTCGAGCGCGCGTTCCTGTACACCGACGGCGTCGGTATGGTCAACCTCGGAGTGCTGCCGGGCGATGCTCTGAGCTTCGCGTTCGGGATCAACAACGCCGGGGTGGTGGTCGGCAGCTGGCTACTATCGCCCGGTTTTGACCGGGCGTTTCGGTACACAACCACAGGAGGCATGACCGGCCTCGGCATGCCACCAGGGACGACTTTTAGCCGGGCTACGGCCATCAACGACGCCGGAGAAGTCGTCGTCTTAGCAGGCGTGATAGGAAGCCCGAGTCGCACATTCCGTTACACGGATGCGGGCGGGTACCAGGACATCGGCACCCTCGGCGGCATGGTGACCACGGGCGAGGCAATTAACGCCTCGGGAGAGGTTATTGGCGCATCGACAAACTCCGTCGGCCAGAACCGCGCCTTCCGGCACACTGTCGCCGGGGGGATGCAGGACCTGGGCACTCTTCCGGGCTTTACGGATAGCTTCGCGTTCGGCATTAACGGCGTCGGCGATATCGTCGGCGCGGTCGAAGTCGGCACCGACCTACGGGCAGTTCTGTACCGGGATGGCCTAGGCATAGTCGACCTCAACACCTTGATTGGGAGTGGGAGCGGGTGGACGCTGTTGGAAGCCACCGCCATCAACGACTTTGGCCAAATCGCAGGCTTCGGGGATTTCAACGGTGGCCGGCAGGCGTTCCTGCTAACGCCGATCCCGGAGCCGTCGGCACTGCATTTGGTGACGGCCTGCGCCGCGGCTGGGGCGGCAGTTCGTCGACAGGATCGCAGGGGGCACCGCGGCGCGTTCCAGCAGTAAGTGAATTCATCAGTCAGATCATTTAACAACCGGGGGCGTGCAGCGACGGCGCGGCCACCCCGACCGGGGATGCCGCGCGCATTGGCATAGGGAACAAATGGGCCGTGCGGCCGACCGCCGCAACGCACTCGGGGGTGTAACCGTGGACGACAACCCGATTTTGGCCGACGACACCGAACCGATTCTCGCCGACGACAGCGACATCCTTACCTACGAGAGGTGAAACCATGGCTGGCAAGCGCATCCGCCAACTGGGCACGACCGACACGCCGCCTGCGGGAGCCCTCCTGCCGCTGGACGCCATCGGGCTGCCCCAAGCCCAGGCGATCACGCCCAAGGACCTCGTCGACGCGGCCTCGTACACCCTGACGGTGGTGCTGGGGAGCAACGCGGCGGACAATCGGGCAGCGATCGAAGGCGCGCTGACCAAATACGCGGCGTCCGGCAACACGCGCGGGACGCTGCGGCTGCCGAAGGGCGTGTACGAGGTCAGCTACACCGTCTTCCTCACGGGTGCCCACAGCGGGCTGACCATTGAGGGCGACGGCTGCGTGCTGTTCCGGACAGCGCCGGCGTCCACAGGATTCCCAGAAAACTCGGTCATGAACATCGGCGTCAACACGCCCCTCGACCCCATGGGCCGAGGTGATCCGTTTGCCCTGGTATCAGGCAATCCCAACCAATTTCGGTTCGATGACGAACTGGATGTTCGATACGACAATTATCAAGTTGGCGATGCGATCATTCTCTATAGGAGCGACAACCCTGGGGGCACTCGCCAGCCGGTCCAGCAGGTGGCCGTCATCACGGCTAAGAGTGGAGGAAGTACTGATCGCACGATTACCGTCGATGCCAACCTCATGACTGGCGTCAATCTGGCTACCTACCTCTTCAACGGCCGCAAGCTGGTTGCAGGCGGCGTCCTGGCCGGCGCGACTTCGCTCCGAATTCCTGTCGCTGTGCCCGAGGCGTGGTTCCCGCCGCAGTCGTGGATTTACGTCACCGACGGCGTCGGCGAACTCGAAGCCTACGGCGAGTTCGTACGCGTGAAAGAAACCGCTGCCGGGGTTGGCCACTTAGACATCGTCCTGGAGACCGCGCTGCGCAACTCGTACCTGGACGGCCGTGCCGCCGTCGTCCCATCCAGTCCCGACCCGGCCCTAAACCTGCGGACTCGGTGGCTAGAGGACATCACCGTCAGCGGTCTGACCTTCGGCGGTGCCCCGTTCGCCAACGGCCAGAACGCGGACCTGGCAGCCAAGTTCTCCGTCAACCTGACCCTCGAGCGCGTCAATTGCGTCCTCCGCGTGGCGATTGGCGGCATCACCAGCAACGGCTTCATCGTCGCGACCTCCGGCGGACTCGTCATGCGCCAGTGCTACGGCGTCGAGGGCGGCCAGGCCCTGGCCCTCAACGGCATCCGCGACTCGCTGATCGAGAAGTGCCGCGTCACCACCTCGATGGAGGAGTTCTCCTCGAAAATCACCTTCCGCGACTGCGACATCGTCCGCGCGTATAACCAGCTCTTCGGTACCGCTCAGATCGCCGCAATCGACTGCCAGTTCTGGAACCTCGAACAGTTCGTCATCGGCGACGACAGCAGCATGATCCGCTGCAAGGTCATCGGCTCGAAGACCGACGGCTCCGGCAGCCTCGGCATCGGCAGCAACCGGTTCACGGCCCGGGACGTGGAAGCCATTGCCGGCCCCATGCGGTTGCTCTTCCTAAGCGGGACCGGGCACCACGTCGGCCGGGTGCGCGGTAACGACCCGGACGAACCCGTCGTCACGGTCGTCGCGGGATCGAGCGGGCGGATCGACGGCCCCGTCATCGACGGCACCGTGACGGCCGAAGGCGGCGGTTCGATCCCAATCCCCGGCAATTGGTTGTACCCCACCGACGTGCAAGTCCCGCTGACGTTCCCCGCGGACGCCCCCACGTCCTTGCAAGTTATCGGGAAGTTGTCCGGGTTGCGGTCGGAGATGTGGCTGCGGGTAACGCTGGTGGCGTCCGGTTACGGTGTCTCGATCACCCGCATCTACGAGATCGCTCGCAGCTACCAGTTCCCAACTCGATGGTATCTCTGCCAGCCGCAGTCCGAGAGGCGGCGGGAATTCGACCTCGTCAATCGCACGGTTTTCGACCTCGAACTCCACGAGGGCGAAGTCGACGCCTGGCTGCGCTTGCGACGGGGCGGGGGATTGGTTGGCGTCGAGGTCATTGTCCGCATCGAGACCAACGCCACGTTCACCCCCGGCGGCACCGCGCCGTCCGGCGACCCGGTCGGCTTCCAAGAGTCGACGACGGTATCGCAGCGGAACGGGTTGGTCTACTTCTGCACCCGCAACACTGCCCCGGCCATCGACGATTTGAAAGCCAGAGAGTGCGCCCTGTGGTACGACCCGTCGGACACCGCGCCGCGGCTCGTGATCCGGGCCAGGACCAACGACGGCACCTTTGCCAACCTGGCCCTCGCCTTGACTCCCGAACAGTAACTCGTTGAGAACCGCCGTCAGCGACATTCGATCAATCGTCGCACCGCCAGCGGCAGCACGCCGAGCGCGACGAACGCCGCGACCAAGGGCGGCGTCAGCACCTCATCCGGCGACTCGATCCGGCCAAGTTGCGTGCCCGCATAAAGGTACAGGAGCGTCACCGGCAGCATGCCGAGTTGCGTCGCCCACCAGAACGTCCGCACCGGCAATCGCGTCAGGCCCATGCCGGCGTTGATGGCGGCGTACGGCACCAGCGGCGTCAGGCGCAAGAGGATGACGTAGAGGGCACCGTCGCGCGCCAGGCCGCGGTCGAAGGCGTCGAGCCAGCGACCGAAGTGCCGGCGGGCGAAGTCGCGGAAGACGTATCGGCACGCCAGGAATGCGAGCGTCGCCCCGGCCGCCGCGGCGAAACTCACCAGGACGCCGCCCCAGAGCTGGCCGAACAGCATCCCGCCGGCGACCGTCATCACCCAACCCACCGGGATCGACAGCCCGGCGACGACGACGTAGACGGCGGCGAACGCGGTCGCGGCCGTGGCCGGGTGGGTGTCGGCCCACGCGCGGGCCTCGTCGCGGTGGGCGCGGAGCGATTCCCACGTCAACCAACGGTGCAAGCCACCGGCATAGAACGCGACGACGCCAGCGACCACGAGCGCGAGGACGGCGGACTTGCGGGAAAAGGGGAGGTTCACCCGCCTTCGCTCACGGCTTCTCCCCGCGGCGCATCAGCGAGTTCAACTCGTCGATCAGGTCCGGCAACTCCGCTACCGACGGGATGACCGCGTGCGCCCCCGCCGCTTTCAGTTTCGCCGCGACCGGTTCCGTCTTCGCCCGCCGCTCGGCCATGTCCAGCGCCTCCCACTCGGCTTCGGTCAAGCCGGCCTCGCTGCCGGTGCGCGTCACGCCGACGCTCCAACATCCGGCGTTGCGGCCCTCCTCGATGTCCGGCACCGTGTCGCCGATCTTGAGGACAGCCGTCGGCGGGTAGACGCCCGTCGCCTGCATGATGTGGAAGATCATCCACGGTGCGGGCCGGCCCTGCGACACGTCGTCGGGGCACACGGTCGCGTCCGGGGCGTAGCCCTGCCGCCGGGCCGCGAGCGCCACCGCCTCGGCCGACGCGCGGAAGTAGCCAGTCGTCCCACCCGTCTTGATGCCTCGGCGCTTCAACTCGTCGACGGTGGCCAATAACCCCGGCATCAGCGTGCTGTGGCGGTCGAGGACCTCCATCTGCAGCGGCACGAACGTCTGGTAGATCGTTTCCACGTCGGGTTCGGTCCAGTCGGAACCGTGGGCCGAGCGCCAGCGCTCGGCGACGACCGGCATCCGCAGCACCTCGCGAACGTGGTCCTTCTTGTGCAGTCCCATCGGACCGCGGGCCTCGGCCGGCGTCACCGCGACGCCGTGGGCGCGAAACGCCTCGACGAACGATGCCACCGGCGCGAAGCTGCCGTGATCGATCGTCGTGCCCGCCCAATCGAACACCACCAACTTGATTTCCGCCACGCTCAACCTCCCAACGGCGACAGTCGGTAGTATACGACCGCCTCGCCTTCGGTTCGCGACGCTTCGCAGTAGCGTGCATGAGCAAGCACGCTTCCGCGCACGTCGCGGATCGACATCAAACTCGCAGGTACATCCCGTGGCGGTACAGGTGGTACAGCACCAGCCACGTCAGCGCGACGGCCCCGCCGGCAATGACGGCAGGACCGAAGTTGCCGGCCACTCGTGCCGTGCCCCCGAAGAAGAACTGCGACAGCTTCTCGAAATCGACGATGTGCGGAAGCAGGTACGCCACAATCGCGTTGGCCCCGATCACGATGAAGAAAAACGCCCACGCTCGCCAGCGTAGCCCGTCGATGATGCCGTAGAACAGCGCGAGGAGCAGCAGGCTCCAGCCACCGGCCCACAGGACGAACGTGCTCGTCCAAATGATCTTGTTCACCGGGAACGACTGGCCCCACAAACCGCCTGCGGCCAGGCACGCCGCCCCCGCCACGGCCAGGCCGGCGACCGTCGCTCCCGGCGACCGGCCCGCGCGGAGCCACTGGCCGGCCAGCACGCCGAGCAGGGCCGTACCGACCGCCGGCAGCGTCGAGAGTAAGCCCTCGTTGTCGCCGTAACCGTAGTATTCCGCCTTGATCGAACCCGGCAAGTAATGGCGGTCGATCCAACCGGAGAGGTTGCCCTCCTTGGTCAGGTCGCCGGCGACGCCGCCCGGCACCGGCACGAACGTCATGATGGCCCAATAGCCGGCCAGGAGTGCCGCGAACAACGCGACCTGCATCCGCGGGCCAGTGTGCCAGGCGATGACGGCCGCGATGCCGTAGCAGACTGCAATCCGTTGGAGGACGCCGGCGATGCGTAACTGCGACCAGTTGAAATCGAGGGCGTGGTTGTACACCAGGCCGAGTAGGAACAGAAGCGCGACCCGCCGGCCGATCCGCCAGTAAGCGTCGGCGGTCGTTGCCCCGCGCCGCCGCAGCGACGCCAGCGAAAACGGGATGGCGACGCCGACGAGGAACAGGAACAGCGGGAAGATGAGGTCGTAGAAGACGAAGCCGTGCCAGGGAACGTGTTCGAGTTGCCTGTGAGCGAGGGTGTGGTCGGAGCCAGTCCACGCCTTGGCGAGAGCCACGACCAGCCCTTCGCCGCCCATAATCCAGAACATGTCGAAGCCGCGCAGAGCGTCGAGGGAGAGTAGCCGCGTTGTCGGCGCGGCGTCGGCAGGTGTGGCCACGGCAGACTCCGAAAAGGGGCGGCGGTAGTGTACGAGGTCGACCGCGACGGCGGTACTGGCTGTGCCGGTTGTTGCGGCTGGCACGGCGGCCGGCGGGCCGCAGACTCCCACCCTCACGCACAGTCCGCGTGTGCTAGAGTTGATGGAATTCCCCCAGTGCGGCACCCGCCGCCCGTTCCTGGAGGCTGTTGGTGGCGATCCACGAACTGCACGTCGCGGGCTACCGCTCGATCCGCCACCTGCGCGTACCACTGACGGCGCTGAACGTCATCGTCGGCCCCAACGGCTGCGGCAAGACCAACCTTTACCGCTCGATGTACCTGCTGGCCGTCGCCGCCCAGGGCCAGTTCTCGCGCACCCTTGCCGATGAGGGCGGCATGCCATCGGTCCTCTGGGCCGGTGAGCGCACCGCCAAGACTGTCCGCATGCACCTGGGCGTCGCCTTCGATCAACTGCATTACAACCTGCACATGGGCCCGCCCGACGCGGCCCGCTCGTCGCTCTTTTACCTCGACCCGGAGGTCAAAGAAGAAACGATCACGTTCAAGGAGGGGCCGCACGACGTGCCCCTCTTGACCCGGCAAGGGGCAAACGTCTGGACGCTCGACGACGAGAACCAATGGATCCCCTACCCGTTCGCCCTGGAGCCGTCGGAGTCGGTGCTGGCCCAGATCAGCGAGCCGCACCGCTTCCCGCAACTGTCGGCCGTGCGCATGGAGTTCTCGAACTGGCGGTTCTACCACCAGTTTCGCGTGGACGCAGACTCGCCGATCCGCCAGCCGCAGATCGGCGTGCGCACGTCGGTCCTGGCCCACGACGGCCGCGACCTCGCCGCGGCGCTACAAACCATCCTCGAAATCGGCGACTCGAAGATATTGCGCGACGGCGTGACCGAGGCGTTCCCCGGTTCGCAGTTGCGCATCGACGGGCCGGAGGCGCGCTTTCGGCTAGCGCTGCAAATGCCGATGTTCCAGCGACCGTTCACCGCCGCCGAGCTGTCCGACGGTACGTTGCGCTACCTGTGCCTGATGGCGTCATTGCTTAGCCCGCGGCCGCCGGCGGTGCTGGCGCTCAACGAACCGGAGACGCACCTGCATCCCGACCTGCTCAAACCCCTGGCGCGCCTGATCGTCAACGCCTCGAAGAGTTCGCAACTGTGGGTGACGACGCACTCGGAAATCCTCGCCGGGCACATCAAGAAGTTCGGCGGCTGCGAGTTGATCCAACTGGAGAAGCGCAACGGCGAAACCCGCGTCGTCGGGCAGGAGCGGTAAGAGGGTTATCCGCTATCATGACACCATGAGCGCCACCCTCCGCGACGCCGTCGCCACCATCCTGCGCGACCGGCCCAACGCCATGACCATGCAACTCGCCCGCCAGCTCGGCGTGCCAGAAGCCGATGTAATCCGCGCGTTGCCCGACGGCCGGGCCGTCGAACTCGACGTGGCCCGCTGGGAGGAGTTGATCCGCGCTCTGGCAGCGTTCGGTAACGTCCACGTCATCGTCTCCAACGGCGCAGTGACGCTGGAGTCGACGGGCACCTTCGGCAACTTCAGCACCTGGGGCGAGTTCTTCAACGTCCAGACGAAGCTCGACATGCACATCCGCTGGCCGCAGCTCGGAGCGGCGTTCGCCGTCGAGAAGCCAGGCCATCTCGATGGCGTCAACACGATCAGCGTGCAGTTCTACGACGCGGCCGGCGTCGCCGCGTTCAAGGTCTTCATCACCTTCGGCGGCGCGCCGCCATCACCTGAGAAGCAAGCCGCGTTCGACACCCTACGCGAGCGGTTCCGGCTGTAATGCGTCGGCGCACGCCCTCATCATGTAGCGCGATGCCGCGAAAAGTCTGGATCGCTCGCGAACGACCGGGGATGGCCTACGGCATGGGCGGAGCTTGCATGCGGCGGAGTTCAGCCTCGAGTTGGCGAACCCGCTCGGCAGCCGCGTCGGCCCGTGCCCGCTCCTGTGCGGCAAGTCGTGCATGCTCCT
>CAZNSL010000206.1:0-3135 GCA_964574975.1 uncultured Alcaligenaceae bacterium
CGCGGGCGTCCACCTCAGGCGGGGGGAGGGTGCGGACCGCGCCGGGGGCCAAGGGCAGGCCGAGGTTCGCGAGGGACTGTTCGGCGGTCATGAGCCGCACCTGGGCCTCCTCGTGGTCCGCTTCGGCCTCGACGACCCGGCGGCCAGGGACTCCGCCGGTGGAGCCTCGCAGCGTGTCGAGCGTCTGCCGCTTCAGGTCAAGGTGCGAGCGGGCTTGCAGCAGCTCGGCCTTCGCCCGGCCGACATCGGCGGCGTCGACCAGCGCGAGTAGGTCGCCGCGGTGGACTCTGTCGCCGACCTGCCTTTCGACGCGCCAAACGGTGCCGGGCACGCGGGCTGACAGCCGCGCGACCCGATTCGGGTCGTACGCGGTCTCGGCAGGCGCGGACGCGATCTCCGTCACGGCTGCGTGCCGTACTTGCTCGACCGCGATCCCGAGTTGCTCGAGCGCGGCGGGGTTACCGACCTGGATGCGGCGCGTGTGCAGCTTGCACTTGCTGTTGTTCTCGGTCCGCGAGGCGAATGCCAGCGCCGCGTCGGATCGAGCCAAGTCTTCCGCCGACACGACCGGCACTGTTGGCGTCTGGGCCACGCTGGGGTTGCACTGCGGGCACTCGGGGGTGCCGTGCCGGCGGCACCAACCACGCTCGGGGGCCGCGGGCAGTCTTTCCTTGCCGCACTCGACGCAGACGGAATCGTGAACGCCGTGTTCGGCACACCAGTCGTCTTTCGCCGGGGCGGGCTCGCCGCGGAGTTCGGAGAACTTGGGCACGCTCCAACCGGTGTGCCGCCCGAGCGCGACCAGGCCGGCGACGAACGCCAATGCCAGCGCGATCGCGGCCAGGTGGCCGAGCAGTCTCAGGGCCCTCCCGGCCAAAGTCGGCCGGGCCGGCAAGGCAGCCGGCGGCGCTTCGGGTACGCCGTTACGGTGCACGGTCATGGGGTCGGTCCTTTCGTGGGCAAGGTGGGCGGCGGGCCGGCCCGTTGCAGTTCGCCGAGGAGCACCCGGCTCCCCTTGGCGGCGACGACTTCGTCGAGACGCAAGCCGTCGAGAATCTCGACGTTGGTGCCGTCGGCCGCCCCGGTGCGGACGGCGCGCCGGTGGAACGCCTTCGGGCCGCCCGGCTTCAGGAAGTCCGGGTTGCGGACGAACACGACGCTCTCGCCGCCGATCACGTGGACCGCCGACGGCGGCACGACTACCGCCTGCGGCACGATGCGCAGGACAATCCGGCCCTGGCCGAGCGTGGACGCCCGCAGCCGTCCGCCGTCGTTCGGAAGTTCCGCCCGCACGGGTACGGTGCGCGTCGCCTCGTCAGCCGACGTGCCGACCCAGGCCACCTTGCCGGCGACTTCGTCCTTGGAACCGTCCGGGCGGAACAGGGCCGTCTGGCCGACCGCGACGCGGCGGATGTCGTTGGCGGGGACGTGGAGAGTCAGCCAAAGCCGACGCGGGTCCACGACGACGAACAAAACTTTACCCGGTTCCACGACCTCCCCCGTTACGATGTCGCGTGTCAGCACGACGCCGTCGACAGGGGCGCGGACGGGAAGAAGGTTCGCCGTGGTCGGGTCGCCGGGCACGCCGAGGCCGCGCATCCGGCGGACGACTTCGTCGAGCGGCAGTCCGTCGTACTCGCCGGCGCGAGCGGGAAGGCCGAGGTTGACGAGCGCCTGTTCGGCCCCCGACAGTCGGACTTCGGCGTCGCGGAGCGCGGCTTCGGCCTCCCGCCGCTGCTGCTCCGGCACGGCACTACTCGCAACCCGGACGTTGGCGGCCGCCTTCCGCTTCAGCCGCACCTGCACGAACGCCTGTTGGAACTCAGCCTTGGCGCGGCCGACTTCGGCCGCGTCGATGAGGGCGAGCATATCCCCGGCCCGTACGGGGTCGCCGACGGACTTTTCGACGCAGTGGGCGACTCCGGGGGCGCGGGAGGACAGCCGTGCCGTGACGCGGGGGTCGAAGCTCAGTTCACCGCTCGCCGTAATCGCCTCGATCATTTCCGCCTTCCAGACGGGTCCCACCTCGATGCCGACCCGGTCGACGGCCTCCTCCGAGTCGTACGCGACGGTGGCCGTGCCGCTCGGGCCGAAGGCGACGCGGGCTACGCTCGCCGGCGGGGCGGAGGAAACACCGCCCCCCGTCCCGAGGTGAAGTACGCCGAAGGTCCACTCGGTGGCGTGCCCCCAGTACGCCAGCCCGCCCAGGACGGCCATCGCCGCGGCCGTGGACAGCGACCCCAGGACGCGCACTGCGAGCGAAGGCCGACGCTCCGGATCGCCCGAGCCGGCGGACGCCATTCGGCCGTCCATTCCGTTACGATTCATTGACACGCTCATGCAGGACTCCACCCGAAACGCAACCTGCCGCGCACGGCGGGGCCGAATTTGGCGCGAGCGAACCGCGTTGGACGGCGGAAACACGGCCGCCGCGTCGGTCGCGCGAAACGTCCGAACCGCTAACCATCTGCGGGGTTGGGAAATGGCTAAATCAGAAGGGAGTGGTGTGCGACGAAAAGTGGGAGCGTGGGACGGGCGTCGTTCGGCCGGGTGCCGCCGGTCGATACGAGGACGGGCGTCGCGTCGGTCGACAGCCACCGCACGAAAGGCGTGTCGAGCGCCGGTGCGTCGGCGGTGGGTAACGAAACGTTGCGAACCGCTGCTTCGACGGCCGCAGGACACCCTGGAATGTGCCCGTCAGGCCGTGGCAGCGAAAGCGGCGCAGCGCCCCGCTTCGGCTCCCCCCGCGCGTCCGCCGTCGCTGCGCGAATGCAAGAGGTCGGGCTATTGGTCGCGGCACAAGGACAGCAGGTCCGACCCGCCCGCGCCTGCCGAGAAACCCCAAAGTCGGCGGTCGGTACCGCGGCGAGTCGCCCGGGTGGTACGAACTGGCAGATGCACATGCCGGGAGGCATGAGCGTCGGGAACAGTGCCAGTACCGTGACGATCGTGCGGAACATGCGAAACTAGTTGGCTCCACGACACCGGTCGGTCATCGTCAATTGGAATCCTATGCCTTGAGTCCAGTTCGTTCAATCCGAAAGAAGCCGTGCCGCCCGCGCGGCCCAGGACTCTGGCAGAGTCGCCGTTTCTAGCGGCCGCGACGACGTTCCACAATATCAAAGTCCCCTGATA
>CAZNSL010000206.1:3145-8401 GCA_964574975.1 uncultured Alcaligenaceae bacterium
GCGCGTATGCGCCGCATATGTTCGCTAGATGCTTGACAATGGGATTACGCTCGGCCGGTTTGCGGGAGGAATCGATGGCCGAACGGGCGATTGGCGCGGCGGCATCCCAAACGCTCGACGGTCGCCGCGCGGGCGCGGTCTACTTGCTGTTCTTCGCGTCCGGGGCGGCTGCGTTGATCTATGAAGTGTCCTGGGCCCGCCAAACCGGCTTGCTCGTCGGGCACACAGCCGACGGCGGGGTCGTGGTGCTGACCGCGTATTTTGCCGGGTTGGCCGTCGGCTATGTGGTCGGGGCAGGACTGGCGGGACGGGTAAAGCCACTACCCGCCTATGCCGTTGCGGAGTTGGCTGCCGCGGCGTGGGCGTGCGTCATCCCCTCTCTGCTGTCGGCCGCCGACTCGTGGGGTCTTCAGGCCGGTCCGCACTTGTCCTCGCCGGCCATAAGAACGGCTGTGCGTTGGCTGCTCTGCTTCTTCGTCGTTCTCCCCGCTACGGCCGCCCTCGGTGCGACGCTACCGCTCGTCGCGGCCGGACTCTCCGACGCCGGGCAGTCCGTGGGCCGCGCCGTGACCGCTTACGCCGTTAACGCGGCGGGAGCGTTTGCCGGGACCGTTGCTGTGACCGCGTGGCTGATCGCGGGCGTCGGCGTCCGGGGGTCGGGCTACGTCGCGGCCGGCCTTTCGGCCACTTGCGGAGTTGCGGCACTTGCGCTAAACCGCCTCGCGCCACTCCCGACGGCCGCTGCCACTTCCCCCGCCGCGCCGCGCAGCACCGTTCCGCATCGCGGGTCCGGCGTGCCGCTCGTTGTTTACATTCCGGCGGCCGTGTCCGGGTTCGGCGTCCTCGCCCTCGAAGTCCTATACGCCCGCCTTTTCTCGCTGGTCTTCCACAACAGCACTTACACGTTTGGCGCGGTCCTGGCCGCGGCCGTCCTCGCGCTTACCCTCGGGGGGGTCATCGCGCGTGTGGCGACGCTCAGGGCCGGGCCGCGGGCGTTCGTCGCCTACGCCGCGGGCGCGGGGGCCGTGCTGACCGCGTTGTCCGTCTACTGGTTTGCCGCCCTCACGCGGTTTCAGTATTTTCGCGGTGGCGACGGATTCTCAGCCTACCTCGCGGGCGCGTTTGGACTCGCCGCACTCGTCGTGCTGCCGCCCGTGTCGGTGCTGGGCGCGATCCTCCCGGCCGTCTGGTGCTGCGTGCCGCCGGGCGGGGCATCGCCGGGTAGGCTGGTCGGGCGGACCGCCTTCGTGAACACGCTCGGTGCCGCCGCCGGTTCGGCGGGCGCGGGGTTGCTTCTACTCCCGACGCTCGGTCTGTGGGGGTCGTTCGCGGCCGTATCCGCACTCTTCACGGCCCTTTCGGTTGTACTCCTCGCGTCCGCGGGGCGACGAGCTTCGGCGGTCGCGGCGACGCTAGCGTTTCTCGTGGCCGTCGGGCCTCTACTCGTGCCACCCGGTCCCGAGCGGTGGGCGGCCGCGTCGGACGAGTCGGTCGTGCGACGCTGGACCACCGCCTACGGATGGATCGACGTTGTCGAGTCGCCCGACGGCGTGCGGAACGTGCGGCAGAACATGCACTACCGCTTCGGTACGACGGGGGCCGACGCCCCGCGCGCTTACCGGCAAGCCCGCCTGCCGGTCCTCCTGCACCCGCAGCCCTCCGACGTGCTGTTCCTCGGACTCGGGACGGGGTTGACCGCCGCGGGTGCCGTGGCCCACCCGGAAGTCGAGCGGGCGGTTGTGGTGGAACTGATCCCAGAAGTCGTCGAGGCCGCCCGCCTCCTGTCCGGGTCGAACCAACGCGTGGTCGATCACCCGAAGTTTGCCGTGGAGGTCGACGACGCCCGCCACTACCTCCGCACCACCGACCGCCAATTCGATGTCGTCGTCTCCGACCTGTTCGTCCCTTGGGAGAGCGAGGCCGGCTACCTCTACACCGTCGAACACTACCGGGCGGCGCGGCGGCGGCTCAAACCGGGGGGCGTGTTCTGCCTGTGGCTCGCCGCATACCAGCTCGGTGCCGCCGAATTCGAGACGATCGCCGACAGCTTCGCAGCCGTCTTCCCCGACACGTCGCTCTGGTGGGGCAACCTTAGCGGACGCCGTGCCATCGTCGCCCTCGTCGGTTCCGAGGGGCCGCTCGACATCGACGCGACGCGGATCGACGCGCGGTTGCGGCGGGCGGCCCGGACGGGGCCGGCCGACCCGGAGATTGCGTCCGCACGGGACGTCGTCGCCCGGTACGCCGGGCAGTGGCTCGTGCGTCGGCCGAACCGTCTGAACACTGACGAACACCCCCGTGTCGAGTTCTCGACGCCGGTGAGTCACCGCAACCGAACGCTGCTCCAGGGCGGCACGCTCCGTGCGTTCTTCGACGACGTACTGGCGGGGCTGCCAGACCGAGCCGGATCCTTTTCAGAAAAAGATGACGGCCCACTCGCCCGGCGCGGCTGGCAACGACTCGCCGTATTCCCGGAGTGAGGGTTTTCCACCCGGTCGTAGCTCAACCGGCAAGTCGGCAGCCTACCCGAAGGCATAATGCCGTGCCTCAGCGGAAGCGCTTCTCGACGTGGTAGCGAACCTTGTCGAGTGGAGGCTCGCAATCGACCGCCTGCCCGGACGAGACGAGCCTCTGGAGTTCGTTGACCCCCTCCGCGAGCATCTTGCGCCCAATCGCGAGAGGGCCGACAATCACTTTACGTTCGTCCGAGGTGTCACAGACGTAAACGTAGGCGAATCGATCCGCGGCAGTCCCGAAGAACGCCGCCATGTGTGACCCGCTCGACCTCCTGAGCCGGGCGGCCACCTCGTGACGCGGGCCGGGAAGGCGGGCGTACGCGGCGGTGGCCTGGAACCCGATATAGGTGACGCTGTGGTTAAGGGGTAAGCCGTCGAGCCTCGGCAAGCCCGCCGGCATCGAGTAGAGTTCGATCATTCCCGACTCGTCGCACCGGACCGGTGCCGCCGCGGGGCGGGCGACGATCAGAGGCGATGCCTGTCGCTCGTCGCGCTGAGACGCACTCGTCCAGCCGGCCCAGCACCTCTCCACGATGTCGAATCCGCTGCTGTTCAACAGGTACTGGTACGCCAACGCACGGGGCAATTTCTGTAGCCGTTCGTGCAGGACGGCGCACCCGCCTTCGGCCGTCAGGCGGCGCACCGCGGCAATCGCGTCCGCGAGGGGTGAGATCGTTGCGTCGGGCGATCGGAGAGCGGCCTCGAGACGCCCCCCACGGGCGTAGCTCTCGGGCGTTTCCGACGGCAGAATCGGGAGGAGCGACGTCGGCATGGATTGCAGGGACACGACGACATCGAACGGCTCGTCGGGGAAATACTCGTTGTAGTCCGCGCACTCGAATTGAACGTTTCCGATGCCGCAGCGGAGGCGCATGTCTTCGGCCACGCGCACCGCACCGGGCAAGCGCTCGACGCCGACAACCTTGCTGCCGGGGAACAAGAGGCCCAAGTACAGGGTGCCGACGCCCGCGAACGACCCCAGGTCGAGGATGCGGGCGTGTTCCACTTTGCAGACACGCGACGCGACTTTCGGCAGCACTGCGTCGTAGTAACCGAGGCGTCCCTCGGCAAAGCGGCGGCACAGCTCCTCGTCCGCGGTCACGGCCTCGAAGACAGAGGCGTCCGCCGCAGCGACATCGGCAGGGCGCGTACCCGCTACCGCCTGGTTGGCGCGTTCGCACGCCATGCGGTATGCGTTGTATTGGCCCCAAGGTGCGCCGCACTCCATCCGCCACGCCCATGCCTCCCGGTCGGCGTAGTATTCCATCCCCGCCGCCGCCGCCAGCGCGGAAAGATCGCCGTCAGCGAGTTCGTCACCGTGCACGTCTCTTCCCCTTTCCCCAGCACGCATCTGCTATCGATGAACCTTGCACCGCTACCACACTTGACCGGCATAGGTGGCACCAATGAGTGACCGCTCGGCAGCACTCCCTCCCGGGTCTCGGCCTGCATGTCAAAAGTTTGGCTCCTGGTCCTTTCGGCTGACCGACTCGAGCTGAAGGGTCGAGTGGACGATGTTGAACCGCTCTTTGAGCGCGACTCCCGCTTGCTCGATTACCGAAGCGGCGACCGACAAGGGACTGCCGTCCCTGAGAACGAGGTGGGCGCTGAGGGCGTCGATGCCCGACGTGATCGACCACACGTGGAGGTCGTGGACCGATGTCACGCCTTCGATGCCGAGTAACGCACTCTCTACCTCGGAAATGTTGATGTGGGCGGGGGTCGCCTCCAGTAACACGTCCGTCGCCTGGCGCATCAATTTCCACGTACGCGGCAAGATGAACAGGCCGATTGCGACGCCGAAGATCGGGTCGGCGTAGTACCAGCCCGTGGCCCACATGACGGCCGCGGCGGCGATGACGCCGACGGACCCCAACAGGTCGCCGACGACTTCGAGGTACGCCCCGCGCAGATTCAGGCTCTCGCCGGAAGCCCCGTGGAGTAGGGCGATGCCGATCAGGTTCACGACGAGTCCGACCGCCGCGACGGCGAGCATGGGCACGCTCGCGACTGCCGGCGGTGCCGCGAACCGCTGCACCGCCTCGTACAGGATGTAAAACGACATCAAGAACAGCGCGACGGCGTTCGCCAGTGCCGCGAGGATTTCGGCGCGGTAGTATCCGTAAGTCTTGGCGGGCGTCGCCGGCTTGGCGGACATCCACGCCGCGAACAGTGCCAGGGCCAACCCGCCCACGTCTGTCAACATGTGGGCGGCGTCCGCAAGCAGCGCCAAGCTGTTCGTCAGGAGTCCGCCGACCACTTCGACGCCGAAATAGGCGGCCGTTAGCCCGAACACGATCCACAGCGATCGGCGGTTCTTGGCGGTGACGGACAATTGTTCCATACCACGGCCCCTTGATGCCGGCTCGCGTCAACAGGTTGGCTCTACGAAACACGGGCTGGCCTTGCGTGCCGCGCCGTCACGCACAACGATCCTGTACCGTGGGACAGCAAAGCTCCGGACTCGCCGGAGCGTGCGGTCGGGCGCGGCCGACAGTTCGCGGACGGGGACGTGCGGCGCGGAACCTGGCTCGCATGATGTCCCAGTCGAGGACGAGGCGACCGCCAGCCGCTTCGTGCTGCTTCTCCCAGTTGACGAGCAGTTGCAGGCAGGCGTGGTCGATGTAGCTCAACCCCTTGAAATCGACGTGCAAGACGGTGCCGCCGGGCACCGTTTCCAACGCCGTCGCCAACTTCGGCAGACGGGGGAAAGTCGCGGAACCTTCCAGCACCAGCGTCA
>CAZNSL010000207.1:0-8391 GCA_964574975.1 uncultured Alcaligenaceae bacterium
AGCGGACGGACGCGGCGGTGCCGGCCTTGACCAACGGCATCGCGGAGTCGGTGCCGTGGGCGGCCGACGTGCTAACGTATTTGGACCGGCGAGCCAAGAGCGGCTCGGCGGCCGGTTGCCCGCTGCCGGAGTTGTTCGCCGCGGTGCGCGACCGCCGGCCGGGCCTGACGCTGGGCGATTTCCACACGGGCCTACGACGGCTCGACGACTACAAGGCGGTGGCCCTGTCGCCGTTTACCGGTCCGGCCGAGGCGTTGCCGGAGCCGGAGTACGCGCTCTTGGACGGGGCAACAGTGCTGTACTACGCTAGCCGAGTTTAGTCTCGCTTTTGACAAAAACCTATCGTAGCGTTCGGCGTTGTTTACCGTTGCGAGGTATCTGCGCTGAATTAGCATAGCTTTTGAGACAAACCTTGACGTAGGGTGCGGACTGGGTAGGCCGTCATTAGACCGGTGCCGCGATGCAGCCGTAGGACTTACGACCGAACGCCCCCGGCCAGGTGGTCCTGGCCGCTGCTGGTCATTGGGCATTCGTCCCCAATTCGCTCCCGCCCGCCCTCGACTTCCCCGCCGACCTAGTGACCCTGCTCACGGACGCCGAGCGGGCGCTTGGCGAATTGGCCGGCGTCGGCCAGACGCTGCCGAACCCGCACTTGCTCATCCGCCCGTTCATTGACCGCGAGGCCGTGCTGTCTAGCCGTATCGAAGGCACTCTCACCACGCTCGACCAATTGCTTCTTTTCGAGGTCGAGCCGGATGAACTGCGCCACCCCGCCGACGCCCAGGAGGTTCGCAACTACGTCCGGGCCGTCGACCACGGGCTGACCGAAGTCCGCGGCGGTCGGCCGCTCGACCTGGAACTTATCCGCGAATTGCATCGCATTCTGTTGACGGGCGTGCGCGGCTCGGAGAAGCGGCCGGGCCAATTTCGCGACCGGCCCGTCTTTCTCGGCACGCGTCGCCAGACCATCCACGAAGCCCGGTTCGTGCCGCCGTGTCCGGAGCGGCTGCCGGAATTGCACGACGGGTTCGATCGATTCGTACGCGAGGGACGGTCGCTGCCGGCCCTCGTGCACCTGGCTGTGATGCACTACGGGTTTGAGGCGATTCACCCGTTCAACGACGGCAACGGGCGCGTCGGCCGGCTGCTAATTACGCTGACGCTGTGCGAGCGTGGGCTGCTGCCGCAACCGCTGTTGTACCTGTCGGCGTACTTCGAAGCGAACCGGCGCGAGTACTACGACGGACTGCTCGAAGTGAGCCGTCGGGGCGAGTGGAGCGAGTGGATCGCCTTCGTCGCGGCCGGCGTGGCAGAACAAGCCCGCGACGTGGCGACTCGAGCGCGCCGGCTGCTCGACGTTTGGCAGGACTTCCGTCCGCGGGCGGTGGCGGCCGTCCGCTCGCCAGTGGTGTTGCGGTTAGTTGACGAACTATTCGCATCGCCATACCTGACCGTCAACCGCGCCGCCGCGGTGACCGGGGCTTCGCGGGCGGCCGCGCACAACACAGTCGCCAAGCTGGCCGCCGCGGGGCTGTTACGCGAGATCACTGGCAAGCGGCGCAACCGCGTCTACTGCGCCGACGCCATCTTGCACCTGCTCGACGCCCCGATGAGCAACGCCCCATGACGGCGGCCGACGGCGGTGACTTTGCCTATCATCGCGGGCACGCCCCCGATGCGACTCGCCGATCCGCCGGCGCGCGAGTCACGGGGATCGGAAACGGAGTTCTTTCGCCTCTTCCGGAGGATGAAGTCTTGGCGCGCACGATTCTCTACTGGGTGACGACGGTTTTGCTCGCGTTGGCGTACCTGGCCGGCGGCTATTACGACGTGACGCAGCCGCCGGAGGTTGCGGAGGGCGCGACGCATCTCGGCTACCCGTTGTATTTCTTCAGCATTCTCGGCGTGTGGAAGCTGCTGGCGGCTGTCGCCCTGCTCGCGCCGGGCCTGCCGCGCCTCAAGGAATGGGCCTACGCCGGCATCCTGTTCAACCTGACCGGCGCGGCGGCGTCGCACGCGTTCGTGAAAGACCCGGTCGGCAACGTCGTGACGCCGCTGGCCATTCTCGGCATCGGCATCGTGTCGTGGGCGTTGCGGCCGGCCGACCGCCGGCTTCCCGGCCACTGGTTATAGTGCGTTTGGTAGGTCCCGCCTGCCGGGCGGGACCTGTAGCGGCTTCGGGTCCCGCCCGGCAGGCGGGACCTACTATGACCGTAGCCGCCTCGGTGGAGGTCACGGTCCATGCGCACGAGCGAGTTGTTGCACGTCGCCTTCCGTAGCCGCGATCCGTTGGCCCTCGGTACCTGGTACGCCGACCTGTTCGATGGCGAGTTCTTCATTCACCCGGTCATGACGGGCCTCGGCATCGTCATCGTGAAGCTGAACCACCCAGAGGCGGTGTTCGACGGCCTGTTGGAGTTCTGGCCGTGGGACGTGGTCTGGGACGGCGCGGCCCAGGTCTTCCGCAAAGTCGAGCCGCGGCCCAGCCCGACCTCGTACGGCCACGTCGCGCTCAAAGTCGCAGCCCCGGCCAACGCGGTGCGGGCCGAGTTGACGCAGCGCGGCATCCCTTACCGTCTGGAGGCGCGGGGTCCGGGCTTCGTCATCCCGGTGATCGACGACCCGGAGGGCAACATGGTCGAACTGTTCCCGAACATCGACCACATGGCGTTGCCGCCGGGGGCGCTGTGCCCGCGCGACCGGGCGGCCGAGGTGATCGCCCAGGTGACGGCGACGTTCGAGCGGGCGGTCGCGGGCCGAGACGCGGCGGACGGGGTGCCGCTGGCGCTGTTCGAGAGGCTGAGCGACCAAGTGCCGTGAGTACCGGAATTGCGGCGTATCGATGTGGGAATGCGTTGCGTTTCATCGCGAACACACCCCCAATTCGTTTCGTGAGACGAAATGCAACGTAAGACGAATTGACCCATCTGCCGACAAAAATTCGGTTTGCGGCCAATTGGTAGAAAAAGGGGGACAGCACTGTTCCTTTCTGCGGACAGACGTGCCTGTCCCCTTTTCGGACCGGGGACCAAGTGGGTGAGTTCGGCCTTGACGCGGGCCAGGGCGATGCCGAGAGTCGCCACGACGACCTCCTGTTCGTGCCGGTTGCGGTATGCACCAACCAGCATGGCAGGAGGTCGCTCGTTCGACGAGACTATACCTTTGTAACACGATCACTTGAGGCAAAACTTAACGGCATTCGGCGCAGCGCCTTAATATATAGCATCACTACACTGGTGATCCACATTAGGGCACCGAGCGTGCCGAAGACGCAATAGACAATCCTGTTAGTATACAGCCTAGCGTCGGCGGCCAACGCGAGGAAGTAGATACCGATGGCCGTGAATGGGATGAAGAAAAGTAGCAAGTAGCTAAGCGGTTTCACTTCACGGTCGAAGGCAGAAATCGCATCGGGCTGCGATTCGACAAGACGGTTCTTATTCAAAGCCCAAAATGTAATGGTCATCAGGGGCGGTAGAACCCAGAGCGCACTTGGCGCGGCGGGAACGGTGATGAAGGAATAGTAGAGAAACGCTGCAATACCGAGAAACCACAGCTCGACTTTGCTCGGTTTAAACGCGATCGGCGTCGCACGATTGTAAAGCCAGTGCGCTAAGATGAGAAATACGCTGGTGCACAGGGCAAAGATAGCGAAACGGATGAGCAGAACGTCCTTCTGTCCCGAATCCAGCATGGTTTTCATCGCTTCGGGCGGATCGTTCCACCACCAGATTCCCCAGAAGCCGTAGAAGACGCCGATTGCGCTGGCGAGACCGACGGTCTTGAGAACTCCGCCTTCCGCCAAGGCTTTGCGCACGAGATACCAGCCGATGAACACACCGATCAGCGCGTGCCATGCAAGGCCCGTGAAGGAGATAGACATCGGGAATGGGCCTTCGGGCGTGCCGTACATCGTCTGGACGACGATACCCTCCTCGAACCAACCGTAAAACGCACCGGCGAGAAAGACCGCCCAAACGTTGCGGGCTTTGAAGATACTAACGACACAGAGAAAGACATATGCCATGACCGAGTACGCAAGCCAGGTAATAAAGAGTCCGTTGATAGTCATCCCTTCACGTTCCGGCGTCGCCCAAAACACCAACTCACCATAATAGAAGATGATGTAGCCCGTAGTCAGGCCGATAAGCACACGCTTGAGAAACTCATTCATTGCTATCCTGCTCAACGGACATCTCCAACCGAAAGGTGTATTGGTTCAGCGCGAACGGAGTTTGGTCTTCGCGGCGTTAAAGCGGCAGTGGTTGCGGGCGACCGCTCGCTCAGCCAGCCGAGCGCCGCGTCGAGACGACGGCGAACGGCATGGGTCAATCGCCCCGCGCGGGGAGGCGGTACTTCTTTGCCAGTTTCTGAAGCGCGTCCCTGGCGGGCACGGTTCGTCCCGCGTCGGCATCTTTGCGGCTGGCCTCGAGAAAGTCGAACATCTCAGCACGCTCGGCCAATTCCCGGAGTTGCTGGTACGCGGCCGCATCTTGCACGACCACGGCCGCATAGCCGTTCACGGTCAGGACGAGCGGGCTACCGGTCTGCTTGAGTTGCGCGACGCACGCGGCGGTCATCCTTTTGAAATGGCTCAGCGACTGGGTGTCTTTACGCGAGTTGATCATGAAGCCTCCGCCGCGCTCGACTCGCACGTTGTTGGATGCTACCGACACCGGCCATAGGACGCAACTGCGGTAGCAGGCGACAGGGGCTGAAAATCGGACGGGCACCACTTTGCACTTCCCACACCGGCCACTATGCGACCCGCAACACGCGGCACGTCTCCTCGTAGCTCGCCTCCAGCTCCAGCGGCACCGCCAACTCGTCGGTCAGCCACAGCGGCAGCGTCGGCAGTGGGCGGCCGACCGCTAGTGGCTCCTCCCACGCCTCGAAGCCGCGGCGGCGCGCTCCCTGCAAACGGTATCGGCAGACGACCGCGTAGATTGGCTCGTCGGCCAGCGGCACCGGCTCCGGCTGGCGGAGCAGGTCGAGCAGCTCGCGGTACAGGTTGGCCGTGCGCTCGGTCACGATGTCCACGACGGCGACCGTCACGCCTTGCCGCAGCAGGGCAGCGCACTTGGCGGCAAATGCGAGCCGGGCGTCGGGCCGATCTTTGTTCGACGGGCTGACGAACTCCACCGCGGCGACCAGCGACTGGCCACGCTCAGCGTCGTAAACGCGAACCTCGTACTCGTCCACGTCGGGCGGCTCGACTTCGACTATGCGCGTCGGCCGGCCGGGTGCCCAAACGGCCGTGGCAACACCACCGCCAGCCGCATCGGCCGCGTACCCATTGCCGGAATGGTCCTCCAGCGCAGCGACATCGACTTCGACGGCCGAGCCGAGGTGGGCGAGCGGTGCCGCGACGTAGTTCGGCGGCAGCGTCTCCCTGAGGCGCTGTGCAAGTGCCATCGGCCAGCCGCCGTGAATCCAGTCCCACCACGTCTTGGCGGCAACCGGCCCGTGAAAGTGATCGCGCAGCGGCATCGCCGGCCCTCCTCGCCGCCATTTTAACCGTCGCGCCGAAACGGCGATAGGGCGGTGGCCGACGACTCGCCGACTCCGGCAACGCGGGCGGCAAGCGTCGTACGGGTCGCGCACCGATTCCTGGCACGCCGGCCTCGTCCAGGGCGTCGAGTCGTCAGGCGGCCGACCGTGCTGCGAGGTCGTGCAGCTCGGCCAACACCTCGTTCGAGAGAACGTCGTCGAGCGCGACGAGGGCACGGGCCGCGGTTCCGCCGTCGAAGACGCGGTGGTCGAACACTAGTTTCACGTTCGCGGTGCCGCTCGCGTTCAGCCGGCCGTAGTGCAGGAGGACCGACTGCATGGTCAGGACGTGGTGCAGGTCCGCGCCGTCCCCGGCCACGGTGGACACCTCGAACGTGCCGAAGTGGCGGGCACGCAGTCGCCCCGATACGCCCGTCGCCAGCCGCAGCAACCGCCGCCGGAACGGGCCGGGCAGCCACGCCAGCCGGCGATACCGGCGGTACAAGGGCAGCGTCTCGACCGGCTGCTCCTTGCAGCGCTTCAGATAGGCGTGGAGGTCGAGGAGGCTATGCCGTTCGGGCCGGCGCACGTCCACCCGGAACGCGGCCGGCTCGTCGCCGAACTGCCGCTCCATGAGGACGCCCGCGAGGATTGTGTCGTGCTCGTAGAGGTGGGCGTAGGGGAATGGGATGTAGGCCCGGCGCAGCTCGGGCCGGCGCGCCGTCACGATCCCGAACGCCTTGGTAAAGATCGCGCTCCAACTGGGCCGCGGCCGGCCGGCCTCGCGGGCGGCCGCCAGCGCGGCCAGGTTCATGGGCCGTTCGACGGCCACCGTGGGCACCCGTTGCCCGAGGTCCATCATGTCGGCGAGCAGCCGCCGCGGCAGCGAGAGCGGTAGATTGCGACCCGTGCCGGACATACGCCTCCCCTGCCAACGCCGCGCGTCGGGTTTCCCCCGGCGAAGACTAACCCGCGAGCGGCCCTCCGGTCAAGGTTG
The DNA here is from genome assembly GCA_964574975.1 of uncultured Alcaligenaceae bacterium. GTDB lineage: Bacteria > Planctomycetota > Planctomycetia > Gemmatales > Gemmataceae > JAXMAS01. Next base: position 6,488 of record CAZNSL010000207.1, read on the forward strand.
ACGCGTCGGCCCGACCGCTCACGCCGCCCGGGCGACGGGCCGCGCGACGGCGAGGCCGTCGGTCGCACCGGGTCGGAACAAAATGCGGGTGCGACGCGCACTCTCCAACCGGTAGCCGATGCCGCGCCAGGTGATTCGCCGGCCAACCGCGGCGCTGAGTAGCAACAGCAAGTCGGTCAGGCCCAACACGGGCTGCGCGAAGACATCCAGGCGTGCGGCCCGGCGCAAGCACGGCCGCGCGTCCGGCCATGCCGCCAGTGCGGCCGTTTGTCGGAAGGCCGCCCGGACGCTGCCCAGGACGTACAGCGCGACGGGAAACACCGACACCGGCCAGACGGATTGGCCAGCTCGCCAGCGCCACGCCGTCAAACCCAGGCCGCCCCAAAAGGTAGCGGCCGACAGAAGCCGAACCCCGACGGCCAACCACCAGAGGCCCGGGGCGTAGACCCGCGTGATCAGGTACTGCCGGCGGGCGAACTCGACGAGGCCGACCCAGGAGGTTGCGACCGGCGAGGCCACGAGGCACACCGGAGCGAACGCGATGCGCAGGCCCGCCCGCCGGACGACGTGGGTGGCAACGTAGTCGTCGCTCAAGGTGCCCTGCCACGCCCGGCGGACATCGAGGGCGTCGAAGGTCGCTCGGCGGATGGCCCAGGAGCCGCCCCAAACTCGGTTCCAGCCGTGGTTGCCGAGCAGGGACGCCACCGCCGCGTTCAAGGCCGACAGGACCGCGCCGGGCCAGTTCGCCGCGTCGGGGACGCACCACCGGAAGCCGGTGACCGCCCCGACGCCCCGTCGCCCGAGGGGGGCGACGAGGTGGCGAAGCCAGTTCGCGGCCAATCGCGTGTCGCTGTCCACGAACGCCAGAACCTCGACGGCCGGATCGATCCGCCCCGTGGCGACGATGAGGTTGTGGACCTTCTGTCCGCAGTCGCGGCTCGGGCCGGCCACCACGACGCGAGCCGGGGTTGCGTGCGGCCCCCGGAGGAGGCGTTGCAAGCGCTGGCACGCGGGATCGTCGCGCGACTCCACGACGAAAGTCACCGCGTAGTTCGGGTAATCCTGTCCGAGAATGGCCGCAACCAGTTGGTCGAACTCCGCGTCAACGCCCTTGGCGGGCACGAACAACTCGGCGCGCGGAGCAAAACCGAACGGGGCCAGCGAGCGGCGGCCGCTGCGGAAGTGGCGGGCGTTCTCGTAGCACTGCAACAGCATCAGGAGTGCTTGGACGACGGCGGTCGTGGCCAAGGCTGCGTACAGGAGGGCAACCATACCGCCTCCGGTCCCGACGCCGGCTCGATGACGTTTCCGAGCTGTCCTCCGGGTGTCGGTACCCGAGCAGCATCCGAGCGCAGAGCCTGACGGATGTATCGGTCGGATGGTTGCGGGAGTTGACGAAATGCCCACCGCTGAGTCATTCGGCTGCGGGACTCGTGCGCGTTCGGATCGGATTCGCAGCCCGCAACTGACGTAGCCCCCTGCTCGCCGCTCTGGTACCTTCCCCCCACTTCGCCAGGTCGCCGCTACAGAGGAATCGAGCCATGAGTCGGGTGCGGGTGTTGGTGGGCACGCGCAAGGGTGCGTTCGTCCTGACGGCGGACGGCCAACGCGACAAGTGGGACGTGAGCGGTCCCTTCTTCGGCGGCTGGGAGATTTATCACCTCAAAGGCTCGCCCGTCGATCCGAACCGCATCTACGCCTCGCAGACGAGCGGTTGGTTCGGCCAAAAGATTCAGCGCTCCGACGACGGCGGCGCGACCTGGCAGCCGGTCGGCGACAAATTCGCCTACGAAGGCACGCCCGGCACCCACCTGTGGTACGACGGCACGCCGCACCCGTGGGAGTTCAAGCGCGTCTGGCACCTGGCGCCGTCCCTGACCGACCCCGAGGCCGTGTGCGCCGGC
>CAZNSL010000208.1:0-8382 GCA_964574975.1 uncultured Alcaligenaceae bacterium
CAGAAGTCTTGGCGCGCGGTGCGTTGGGTCAGCACAAGGAATGCACGGCAGAAGTTATACTTTGTACTCTTGTTTGCTACTGTGCAAATGACGGGCCGGTATGAGAAATTCCGGTGCGCGCACGTCGGCCTGCATGCCTCTTTCATGGCTATCGTACGATTATCCCGAGCGAGAGGGGCTACGGCAAACGGCAAGCGGAGACCGCCTATGAGCGAGCATGCAAACCGATATGTGGCGATCCGGCATTCCTTCCTGGGACAGATTGCCGAAAGGGAGTACCGCTCGGGGAGCGTCGTCAAGCGCGACGGTTTCAGGAAGTGGCTGATGGGTCCGGAGGGAGGCCGTCAGCAGGATCCGTCCATTTGGTTCGGACGTTTGACGGCGGGCGACTCGGTGCCGGTCGAGGTCGCAGTTGGGTACGTGAACTACGTGATCTCGCGTCAGCCGGACGCTTGGCGGTCCGTCGAAGCGCTGGACCAGGTCGTGGACATGCCGGCCCCGCTGCACCCGAGGATCAAGAGGAAGTTCAACGTGCTGGCGGTGATGCTTCGGATCGCGCGGGCGTTTGGGGCGCTGAAGGAAACCCGGGGGATGCGTATTCCCCCCGGCACTCGCGACCGAGACATCCCCGACGCCGCCGCGATGATCGTGTCGTGCGTGGGGCACCTGACGACCGCGCAGGGCGAGGCGTTCGACTACGACGACTGCCTCCGCCGGGGCGAGGCCAAGATGCGGCGAACGCTCGGCGAGTTCACGAACAAGCTGATGGAATTCCACCGCGTCAACCCGAACACGGTCATGTTCGCCGTTTGCCCCCAGGGGGCGCGAATGGTCCGGGTCGCAGCGGGCGTCATCGTTCCCCTGTCCGATGCCGCGATGGGGCGCATGGCCGCCGGGTCGATGGAAGACATGGACATCACGGCGCAGGACATCGTAGCGCCAAGTCCGAACCTCTACGTGGCGGCCTGCGGCATCGACCACGCGAGGCACGAGGAGGTCGGGGAGAACAAGTCCTTCAAGGCCCAGATCCACACGATGATGTACATGGGTGCCCGGCTGGTGATGAACTCGCGAAAACTGACGCCGCGGATCATCGCCCCGATCACCAACGATGAGTACAAGGAGCGCTTGATGGAGCAAGGGTATCGGCCGCTCGGTACCACGACCCGTGTAACCAAGGTGCCGCTCGCCATCATGGACGAGAAATGCGAGGAGGGCAAGTTCGACGACATGTGCAGCGTCTTCAAGGCGTATTGCAATCGCGAAAACATGCGGAAGTGGCAGCAGGAGGATGACGCCGCGGACCGCACCTAAGCTCGCCTAGGTAGCGACTTCAGAATCCCCGTCGAAGTGCCCCTTACGGTAAGGGGCAAGCGGACACGGTACGTATGTCGGCCCTATTGCTGCGGGCTTTGGGAGCCCCTGCGCAGTAGGGCAGGGTGGTGCGACGATGCGCGATCGACTAGGCAAGGTCACTGTAGCTTTCCACCACGAAGAAGCGGATTGCCACCACGTTCGAGTCGAGAATCCCGGGCAGCATCTGGATTTCGACTTGGCCAGGACCGTTGCCGGCCTGATTCGGATGCTTCGCCGGATGCGATGCGATTCCGATGAAGCCGAAGACTTAGCTCAAGGCGCGGTCCTTAAGGCCATTCAGAACGGGCCGTTGGACTCGCCCGAGGCATGGCTGTCGACGGTTGCAAAAATGGACTGGTTCGCCCTCAGGCGAAAACGTCGCCGCCGCGCCGGGTTGCTCGGCCGGCCGGTTGATCTCGCTGAAGTGCCGTGTTATGTCGACCCATCCGCGGAAGTGGACCGGTGTGAGGCAAACGAGGTTGTCCAAGCGGCCGTCGACCAGTTGCCGCCCGATCTGCAACCAGTCATCGTGTGGTGGATGGATGGGACAACGTTCAAAACGATTGCCGCGGAACTCGGCGTCCATGAAAAGATGGTCAGCCGGAGATTCAGGCGAGCACTACGTCGGCTAAAGGAGATCTTGGAGCGCGGGCCGCAATGGAATAACAGTGTTGTTTTCCCTGTCACCCCTCGGGCCAGTCGCTAAATCGACCGGCCTTTGTCCTTACCTTCGGTGCCGAGACGGCGAAGGAGCCGTCGATACCCGTCCGCCTCCTGCCTCTCCAGATCCCGGGCTTGGTCCGAGGTTTCCAGCCGGAACGGGTTGGTCAGGACCGCGCCTTCGGGCGTCACCTGAAGGGCGGAGAGCAAGACGGCGCGAACGTCGGACTTTATCCGGCCGTCAGCGTCTAAGAACCAGCAGTGCTTCAGAAAATCGATACTGGATAGCGAGGCGACAGGGGCACTCCCTTCGGCAAGCGTAACGAGTGCTTGAAAGTGTTGAGGGTACTGTTCGAGCAGGCTTCGCAATCCCTCAAAGTATCCCCGGCCGAACCCGGCATCGATCTCACCGCCAATCCTCAACGGCAATGTCCTTCGCGGTTCCTCCGGCAAACACCTCTCCCTGGACTGGGCTGACCTGTCGGCCGAGCCGTTGATACATGTCTGCGGCACCGCGGATCGCTGATCGTGAAGCAGTAGCTCGGTGCGATTTCTGACCGAGGTGACCGGCTTTCGCGAACGACCGTTTGGCATCGCGGGCCTCCGATCATAGCGCCGGTTTTTCGGCGAGTCAAGGATCGCGGTGGTGTCGCCGACCCGTGCCGGTGCGGGCCTTCCTTTCCGTGCTGTAAGCACACCGCAATCCGTGTGTGCCAGAAAGCGCTGTCGGTCTGACGATCCTGGCGCATCACTTAATATGGATGGGCGCGTCTCCCCGCCATAGTCGGTCAAAATGACCGCCCGCGAATTAACGTGAAACGTCGTGCAAAGGCAAACACCGGGATTCGCAAGTCCCGGCAAGCGGCGCTGCGCGCGACGAGCAACGCGGCCACAGAACGACGCTTCCGACGGTTCGACGGTACGTCCCGAAAAGTCTGCTCCAGGAGGCCACCATGATTATGACCCGTGACGCCGGCGGCGATGCGAGCCGCCCGTGGAATAACGGCCCGTCGGTGGTTCTCGCCGACCGCACAACGGCCGACGGTACCGACGGACCGACGGTTCTGCCGGAAACCTCCGTGCAATGTGACGAGGGGATTCCACCCGGTGCCCCACCCGTTGCGGCAGCGTCATCGGCCGAATCGCCCGACCCCCGAGCCGCACTCGTACAGGCCCTGGAGACGGTGGGTCTCGGCTTCCTCGCCGACTACGGCTTGGAGGTCTTCCCCGACCAGTACGGCGGGGCGCATGCACGCCTACCGGTCGACGGCCACTTCGAGTCGCACGGCGTGCGCGGCAAGCGGGTTCAGCACTGGCTCGTGCGGACCTGTTTGCGTCACCGAATTGGCCTCAAGCCCTCGGAGGTGCGGAACGTCATGTCCCAGCTGGAGGCGGTGGCCGAGGGCCCGCCGCGCGAGCTGGCGAACCGCAGCGCGTGGGGCGACGGTCGCGAGGAGATTTGGATCGATCTGGCCGACGCCGCGTGGCGGCAGGTGCGTGTGACCCCCGATGGCTGGCGGGTTCTGCCAAACCGGACGAGCCGGTTCCGCCGCTTCGCCCACCAACACCCCCTCCCGGAGCCGGACCGCCGCGGCGACCTGCGCGACCTGCTCGAATTCTGGCCGGCTCTGGCCTCTGACGACGACGCCCTGCTCCTGCTGGTTTGGACGGTCGTTGCCCCGATCCCCGTGCCCCGCCCGATGGCCGGCCTGCTCGGCCCGCAGGGGTCGGCGAAGACGACCTTGTCGCGGCTGCTGCGCCGGCTGCTGGACCCGTCGAAGGTGGAGTTGCTCGGCCGGGACGCCCGGTCGGACCCGCCGCTGACCTTCCACAAGCACGCGGTGCCCGTGTTCGACAACGTGGACGCCCTCACGCCGCAGGAGGCGGACCTGTTCTGCCAGGCGGTGACGGGGCGGGGAATCACCCGTCGGCGGCTCTACACCGACGACGACGAGTTCATCTTCTCGTTCCTCCGGCCCATCATCTTCAACGGCCTGAAGCCGCCGACCAACCGCGCCGACTTTCTCGACCGGACGCTCCTGTTTTACCTGGAGCGGTTGACGCCTGACGCCCGCAAGGCCCTGGCGCGCGTGGAGGCGGAGTTCGAGGCGGCCCGTCCGCGGCTGTTCGGCGGGCTGCTGAACGTGCTGAGTCGGACGCTCGCCCTGGTCCCGCAGGTCGAGGACACCGGCCTGGGCCGCATGGCGGACTTCCACCGGTACGGCCGGGCGGCGGCGCTCGCACTGGGGTTCGAGCCGGGCCAGTTCGATGCGGCGCTCAAAGCCGCCGAGGCGCGGCAGCGGCGGGCGGCGTTCGACCATCCCCTCGCTCTGGCCCTTCTCCTGTTCGCCCGTCAGCAACGGCGGTGGCACGGCGAGCCGGCCGAATTGCTGCGGCTACTCAACGCGACGGCCCGCGAGCATCAGGTCCGCCGCGACCCGGAGTCCTGGCCGGCGTCGCCGGCCGGCTTGGGCCGCCAGGTACACCACCTGGCCGAATCGCTGGCCGGGCACGGCGTCCGGGTCACTCGGCTCCGCCGGGGCGAACGCCGGGTGCTCCAGGTCGAGTACGACACGACGACCGACGGCACGGGCGACGACGACTAGCCCGCCCGGCAACACGTTTGAGAACCGATCGATCCCCACGGCATCCGACTCAGAAGCAAAGGGCACAACCAATGGCGACGTACACGGTCAAAAAACTGTGTTGGCTCGGCTACCGGCTGGTCAAGTCCATCGCCGAGCGCCGGCAAAAGCAAGCCGAGGAGAAGGCGAAGGCGGCGAAGGGCGGTGCGCGTTGAAGCCCATCGACCCCAAGACGGTGCGCCTCCGGCCCGAACAAGCCGGGCGGCACGGCGGCCCGAAACACCGCGAACTGGTGGATAGTATCCGCCTGCACGGACTCTTGCAGCCGCCGCTCGTGACCGAGGTCGGCAAGGATGTCGGCGACGGCTTCCTCTACGACTGCATCGCCGGTGCCGGCCGGACGCTGGCCTTTATCGAGGCCAGGCCGGGTGAGCCGATGCCCGCCATCGTCCGCCCGGCCTCCGACTGCGACCTGGCACTGACGGCGGTGGAAAACCTCGTCCGGGCCGACTACCGGCCGCACGAAGTCTTCGACATCCTGATGGCCCTGCGCCAGCAGGGCAATAGCCAACGCGACATCGCCCGACTGGTCTCGATGGACCCCGGCCAGGTGTCGCGGATCCTGTCGCTGGAGCGGCTCATTCCCGCAGCCATGGAGAAGTTCCGGGCGGGCGTTTTCACCCTCTCGGTGGCGACCGAGATTGCCGCCCACGACAACCAGCACCCGGCTATTGAGGCCGCCTGTAACGGGGCGAGTCGCGAGGAGATCGCCGGCCAGCGGAAGCGACCGGGGAAGGGCAAGCCGCCCGCCGACAAGGTTGCCCGGATGCGGTTTCTGCTCACCGGCGGGGCGACGGTCAAGCTCGAACGCAAGGACCAACTCGACCTGACCGACGCACTGGCCGCGGCCCGCGACGCCGTCAAGTTGCTCGAGTGGGCGGAGGGCGAGGGCTTGTCGGCCGCCGTCGCCGCCAAGGCGATCAGCGAGCGCGTCCGCAAGCCGACCAAGACGAAGGCACCGGGCGAGAAGGCGAAGGCCGGGAGTTAAGCGACGGGAGGTGCGATCGTGACGTGGGACCACTCCAAAACGGCCATCGTCGGCGGCGTGCTGACGGCGCTGGCCGGGATTCGATTGCTGCGCGGGTCGAAGGCCCCGCCGTTCCAGGACGAACTCCTGGACCGGGTTCTCCTCGAATGGAACGACACCGACCGCTTCACGTGCAGGGAATTGCTGGAAAACGTGGCGGCCTTTGGACGGACGGGTTCCGGAAAAACCAGCGGAATGCGGACCCTGGCCGAAGCCGTTGTCGCGTTGCGGTTCGCCGACGGTCGCCCCGCCTCGGGCGGCCTCATCCTCTGCCCGACCGCGGGCGACCGGGCCATGTGGGTGGCGATCTTCGAGCGGGCGGGGCGGTTGGACGACCTGTACATCGTCGAGCCGTCGGGAAACCTGCGACTGAACGTCCTCGACTACCTCGTGCGGCGGAACGCGAGCACGCGCGAGATTACGCAGACGGTCACGACGATGGCCGAGTCCATCGGGGCGACCGACGCGAAGTCGGTCGAGGACGGGAGTTACTGGAAGGGCGAGGCCGCCCGGATGATCTTCAACGCCGTCGAGGTCCTCCGGGTAGCGAAGGGGCGGCTGGACCCGGTCGAGATGAAGGAGTTCATAAGCGGCATGGCGATGACGCCGCAGGACCTCGACGACCCGGCGTTCCAAAAGGGCCTTCACTGGCAGACCATGCAGGAGGCGCACCAGAAGTCCACGAGCCTCGGCGAGGTTGAGCGCGGCGACCTCGGCAACGCCATCCAGTACTTCGGGGCCGAGATGCCGGCCCTGAACGACCGCACCAGGTCCAGCATTACCTCGCACGTCAATTCCGTGCTGCACGTGTTTTGCACCGGTGTCGTCCGGTCGCTCCTCGCGACGACGACGAGCGTCGCGCCGGAGGTGACCCTGGGCGGGAAGTTCGTGATGGTGGCGATGCCGCCCAACGAGTTCGGCGACGCCGGCGGGTTCGTCAACGCGGCGTGGAAGCACCTCTGCCAGAAGCGGGTCTTGCGGCGCGCGGTCAAGCCCGGCGACCCGCTCCACGTCATCTGGGAAGACGAGAGTGCGGTGTTTACGAGCAGTTTCGACGGGGTGTATGCGTCCCAGAGTCGCAAGTTTTTGGGGGCGAGCGTCAAAATCTCGCAGTCCCTGCCGTCGTACTACGCCGTCCTGGGCGGCACCCAGAAGGGCAAGTTCCAGGCGGACGCCATGCTCGCCTCGTACTCGACGAAGGTCCTGTTCGCGCTCGGCGACGTGGACACCGCGGCCTGGGCCCAGAAGCTGGTCGGGTCGCGGATGCAGACGACCGGCGGGGGCACGTGGTCGCCCCAGGGCCTGTTCGACGCGACGTTCGGCTACGGCAACGTCACGTCGAGCTTCAACGAGCACGTCCGGCCCATCCTGGAGGCGCGCGACTTCACCACGGACATGGCAACCGGTGGCCCGCACAACGCCTACCGCGTCGACTGCTTCGTCATCAAGAGCGGCCTGCCGTTCCGCTCGACCGGCGACAACTGGATTCGGACGTTCTTCACCCAGAGGCACCCATGAACGTCCGCCTCCGCCACGACGTGGCCTGGGTGTGGGCGACCGCCGGGGTCGAACCGGTGGCCCACCTGCTGCGGCCCGAAGAACAGAAGGACCTGCACGCGATCCTGTACGAACTCGCGCAAGCGGCGCTGACCGATTTCGAGGAGCGCGCGGAGCGCGAGTCGCGACGGCTCGAACCCTCCGCCAACTGACACCATGCAACCGGACCAAAGCCCCGGCGTCTTCGGCTGGCGCGAGAACTTCGCGGCGGTGTACCTCATCGCCCGTTGCCTGGAGTGCGTATGGACGATCCCCCTGCGCACCGGGCACGGCATCCAGTACCCCCGCCTCCTCGGGCTGGCGTGCTTGCTGGTGATGATGATGGTCGCCACCCGAGCCGACGACCCCGAGCCGGTGGCGACGTTCGGCCTGGTGTGGCTCGCCCTCCTGGTCGTCCGGCGGGTGGAGGCGCGGGCGCTGTTCCGCCAGGGGGTGCCCCTGGCGAGCGGCTACAGCGGCTACCCCGGACTGTTGCTCGCGATCCTCCCCTTGGGGTCGGAGACGCGGGCGAAGAACGTCGAGCCGTACCTGTGCGGCGGCGTCGCGTGGGCCGTCATGCGAGTCGCCCCGTCGCTCGGGGCGCTCCTGATGGCGGGGGCGGTCGCCCTGTGGGTGACGCGGCGGTTCGACGCGTACGCGAACTTCCAGCGGGTGGTCGTCATGCGCGACGCCGCCGTGCAGATGCGGCAGGCCGCGATGCGGTGTCGCGGCGGGTGGGACGAGTTTTAGGAGGTGTCTATGTTCCGGAAGGCGTTTGCTCACCTGATGCACCGGATCAACCCGGTGACGATCGCCCGGGAGACGGCGACGTACGCGACCGACAAGTTCATCCCCCAAGGGGCGGCAGAACTCGCGCAGGGCTTGGTCGGGAACGCGCCGGCGGGCACCGCCGGAACGGCCTACGTGCCGTACGGCCACGCCCAGGCACCCGTCCCGGCGACGGGAAAGTGGAGCGACCGGTTCAGTAGTCAGGGCCGGACGGGTCCGGCCCAGGAACGCGGCATGGGCATGTGAGGGACCAATGATCACGATGCGGTGGGACGTTGAAAACGGAGCGCCGAGTTCGGGCCGCAACCCGATCCTCTGGGTGGCCAAGCTCCTGATCCTGATCGGGGTCGTCGTGGCGGTCGCCGGGTG
>CAZNSL010000209.1:0-5157 GCA_964574975.1 uncultured Alcaligenaceae bacterium
ATCGAGGTCAGCACGATCTCGCCGGCTCCCAACTTCTCCGCGCGCTTCGCCCACGCCACGGCCTCCAGCCCCGTCGGCTCCCGGCCACCGGCGACGTGGACCTCCCAGAACTCGCGGCCATCCTTCACCACCCGCTTCGGGTCGATGTTGACCACGGTAGCGCAGCGACCGAATTTGTCCGCGATCCGCGCGACTAGCTCCGGGTCGCGCACGGCCGCGGAGTTGATGCTGACCTTCTCGGCCCCGGCCTGAATGAGCCGGGTGGCGTCGTCGAGCGTGCGGACGCCGCCGCCGACGGTCAGCGGCATGAAGATTTCCTCGGCGACGCGGCGTACCACGTCGAGCAGAGTGTCGCGGTTCTGGTGCGTGGCGCTGATGTCGAGGACGACGAGTTCGTCGGCCCCGTCGGCCTCGTAGCGGCGGGCGACCTCGGCCGGGTCGCCGGCATCGCGCAGGCGCTCGAAGTGGACGCCCTTGACGACGCGGCCGTTGTCGATGTCGAGACAGGGGATGATCCGCTTGCAGAGCATGCCGCGCCGTGGCTGGGGGATGGCCCCATGAGTTTACGGCAACGCCGCGGCGCGGTCAACGGATCGCACCCTGGAGTTCACCCAGTGTTGCCGAGGCCCGGATCAGGCCGCCACCTTGGGGTTACGGCGATTCCAGGGCGCAGGCGGTTCGGCTCCTGCCGGGCCGGCCCCGCTAACGGCGATTCACCCGAGCTGGGCGGACCTTCCCCAGGGGTGCGCCACCCGATCCAGGAATTCCAGGGGATTCTCAACCGCAAGGACTTACGGCAAGTCCAACACTGGGTGAACTCCAGATCGCACCGCGGTGACTTGTCTCCCCTCTCCCGGCTTTGCGGGAGAGGGGAGACAAGAACGGCGCGCCGCCGTAAAGCGATGACACGCCCATCAACCGCGGGCGGGAGCACATGGACGAGCTGTTCGACGTTGCCGTCATCGGGGCCGGCGTAGTCGGCGCGGCCATCGCGCGCGAACTGTCGCGCTACCGGCTCTCGTGCGCGCTCATCGACGCCCTGCCGGATGTCGGCATGGGCACGTCGAAGGCCAGCACCGCCATCTGGCACACCGGCTTCGACGCGACGCCCGGCACGCTCGAAGCCCGGCTCGTGGGCCGCGGCTTCGAGCTGCTCGACCGCTTCATGCCGGACGCCAACATCCCCTTCGAGCGCACCGGCGGTCTGCTGATCGCCTGGACCGACGAGCAGCGTGCGGCGTTGCCCGCGCTTTTGGAAAAAGCTCACGCCAACGGCGAGGCCGATGCCGCCATCGTGCCGGCCGACGAGGTGTACCGCCGCGAACCGCGCCTCGGCCCCGGCGCGCTCGGCGGCATGCTCGTGCCGCGCGAGGGCATCCTGTGTACGTTCAGCCTGCCGATCGCCTACGCCACGCAGGCCGTCCTGAACGGCGTGGCGCTGCGCCTCAACCACCGCGTCACCGGCGTCCGCACCGTCGATGGCGTTCGCGTCGTCGAAAGTCCTGCCGGCACGATCCGTTGCCGGCATCTCGTCAACGCAGCCGGGTTGTACTCCGACGCCATCGACCACCTATTCGGCCACCGGCGGTTCACCGTCACGCCGCGCCGCGGCGAGTTGATCATCTTCGACAAACTCGCCCGGCCGCTCGTCAACCACGTCCTCCTGCCGGTGCCGACGGCCAAGACCAAAGGTGTCCTCATCAGCCCGACCGTGTTCGGCAATGTCCTGCTCGGCCCGACCGCGGAGGACCAGCCCGACAAGACCGCGGCCCACACCAGCGAAAGCGGCCTGCACGCGTTGCTGGAAAAAGGCCGGGCCATCCTACCCGACTTGATCGGCGAGGAGGTCACGTCAACCTACGCCGGTTTGCGGGCCGCCACGGAGAACAGCGACTACCAGATTCACGCGCACCCAGACGAGCGTTACATCTGCGTCGGCGGCATCCGCTCAACGGGCGTATCGGCGTCCTTGGCCATCGCCGAGTACGTCGTCGAGCTGCTCGGCGCGGCGGGGCTGACGCTAGAGGCCAAGACGGACTTCGTGCCGGTGCGGATGCCGACCCTCGGCGAAGCGGGCGTCCGGCCGTACCAGTCGGCGGACGCGATCACCCGTAACCCGGCTTACGGCGAGGTCGTCTGCCACTGCGAGCGCGCGACCCGCGGCGAGATCGACGACGCGCTCTGCGCACCGGTGCCGGCGCGCACTCTCGACGGCCTGCGCCGGCGGACGCGAGCGCTCCAGGGCCGTTGCCAGGGCTTCCACTGCCAGGGGGCCGTGGTGAGTTGTCTGGCCCGGGCGACGGGGCAGAGCGCCGCCCGGCTGCTCGCGCTGGAGGGCGGCCATGACTGAGCGGGCCGACGTGCTGATCGTCGGGGCCGGCCCAGCCGGCTTGGCCGCGGCCGTCGAACTGAAGCGCCGCGGCGTCCGCGATGTGCTGGTCGTGGACCGCGATCCGGAGGCCGGCGGCATCCCGCGGCTGTGCCACCACACCGGCTTCGGCGTCCGCGATCTCCGCCGCGTCCTCAGCGGGCCAGCTTACGCCGCTCGCTACCGCCGGCTCGCGGCCGAGGCTGGCGCGGTCGTCCGCACGTCCACGACCGTCACCGGCTGGGCAGGCCCCGCCGCGGTGTCGGTCACGAGTCCTGCCGGTGTCGGGCAAATCGAAGCGAAGGCGGTGCTGCTGGCGACCGGCTGCCGCGAGCGGCCGCGGCCGGCGCGACTGGTGCCCGGCGACCGGCCGCATGGCGTGTTCACGACCGGCTCGCTCCAACGGCTCGTCGGCGAACGCCTGCCGGTCGGCACGCGGGCGGTCATCGTCGGTGCGGAACTCGTCAGTCTCTCCGCGCTCATGACGTTGCGGCACGTCGGCGTCGCGGTGGCGGCTCTGGTGACGGCCGAGCCGCAGCACCAGGTGTACGGGCCGTTCGCCCCGGCGAAGTGGCTCCTGATCGACGTGCCGCGCCGTTCGCGCGTCGTGACGGGTGCCCGCGTCAGCAACGTCGTCGGCCGGCAACGGGTCGAAGCGGTCGAGGTGACGCACACCGAATCGGGGCGCGTCGAACGCTTCGCCTGCGACACGGTGGTCTTCACCGGCGACTGGATTCCCGAACACGAGTTGGCGCGCACGGGAGGTTTGGCGATCGACGCCGGCTCGCGCGGGCCGCAGACCGATGCCGCGTTCCGCACCTCGACGCGCGGTACGTTCGCCGCGGGGAACCTGCTGCGCGGCGTCGAGAGTGCGAGCGCGTGCGCCCTGGAGGGTCGCGCGGCGGCCCGGTCGATCCACGAATACCTGTCGTCGGCGCGTTGGCCGACCGGGCGAGTGTCGGTATTGGCCGAGCCGCCGCTGGAGTGGGTCTGGCCGAACGCCATCGCGGTCGGCGAACCGTCAGACGGGCTGGCGTTCCGCTCGCGCGCGTTCCGCGACCGCGTGCGCATCCGGATCGTGCAGGGCGGGCGCACCCTGGCGACGCAGACCGTCCGCCGGCTGGTCGTCAACGAGACCATGCGCCTGGACGGCCGCTGGGCCGCGACCGCCGATGGCGGGCCGGTGAGCGTGTCCGTCGTCCGTGATGCCGCGTTCTGGGGTTGAAACGCCCGCGACGCCGCGAGCCGAGCTTGCGTGGCGAGCGCGAAGTCGCTGAGGCTTCGCGCTCGCCTCGCAAGCTCGCCACGCAAGCTAGCCTCGCAAGCTCGCCTCGCAAGCTCGGCTCGCGGCGTCGCGGGGCAACAGAACAACGGATCGGTTGCCGCACCGCGCAGCTCACGTTACAGTACCGGAACTCCAATGTACGGCCGCGACGCCGGGCGACCCGGTCGTGCGACCCCGCTTCGACGAGGACTCCCATGAGCGAACCGTCCCCCGCCGGCAGCCTGCACGTCCCGCGTACCTGGCGGTTCGCCTCCATCGTCGCGGCCGTCATGGTCTTGCTGGCCCTGCTCGGCGTCGGTCTGACGACCTCGAACATGAAGGCCGGCCCGGCGTATTGGATGTCGCTCGTCCCCGTCTATGGGCTGTTCTGCGTCTGGACCGCGAAGATGCGCACCGGCCGCGGCAGCTCGGCCGTCGTCCGGCAGGTGTTCCACTGGATCGGCGTCGCCGTGGCGATCGCCCTCGACTTCTCCATCCGCGGAGCCGGCGAGGAGTCCGGCACGGCCGCGGGCATGTCGGCGATGCTGCTCCTGGCCCTGGGCTGCTACCTGGCCGGCGTCCACCTGGAGTGGCTGTTCACCGTTGTCGGCATCGTGCTGACGCTAGCTCTGATCGTCGTGTCCAAGGCGCAAGAGTACGTTTGGTACTTCGTCGCCGTCGGCGTCCTCGCCGCGGTCGGACTGGCCATCCTGCACCGCGTGGCCGAGCCGGCCCGCCCGGCCGGTGGCAATCCATGAATGCGGGCAACCCTCCCGCACGCCCCCCGCAGACACCAGGGCCGGCGCTCTTCAAGCGCCTCGCCATCTGGTCGGCGTTCGTCGCGTTCGTCTACCTGACGCGGGACTTCTTCTTCCTCGCGTTCATGACGTTCATGTTCTCGTACTCGGCGCTAGCCGTCGTCGGCTGGGCGATGCGCCGGCTCGCGCCGGGGCGCGAGGCGTTGGGGCTGCGCCGGGTGCTCACCGCGGGCGTGTTCCTCCTGGCCCCAGTGGCGCTCTTCGGGCTGGGCCTGTTGGTCGTGCCACGGCTGTTCGCGCAGGGGCAGCGCCTGGCGGGCTGGCTCAGCCACGCCGACCCCGAAACCGAGGTGGCTCGCCTGATCGAAGGCTACGTCGGCCCGTCCGAATTCGCGGCACGCTACGGCGGGCCGAACGACGAGCGATACGCGAAGGGACTGGAAGAGTTTCGCAAGGGCGGCGCGCGGCACGTCGAGGCGTACAACCAGTTCCCCAAACTTGAGGCATGGGTGGAAGGCGGCTTCGGCCGCGAGTTCGCCGACGCCGAGCGAGGCCGCATCCGCGCGCGCCTGGCGGGCGAGGGTATATCGACTCCAGATTTCGAGCGTTGGTTCCTGACGGCGAAGGTTCCGGAACTCAAAGCCCAGGCACTTCGCAAAAACAACCTGCTCAGCCTTTACCGTGGCGGCGAACGCTTCGCCGACTCCGGCGGACTGGGATCGCTCAAGGATTTCTGTACCCGCGCCCTGAGCGGACCACGGCGTGTC
>CAZNSL010000209.1:5167-8378 GCA_964574975.1 uncultured Alcaligenaceae bacterium
TGACGGCGAAGGTTCCGGAACTCAACGCCCAGGCACTCAAACCGGACGACAAGGCCAACCCGCTCGCGCGCGCGGCCGCTTCGGCCAGTCCGGAGGAGTTGCTGCGGCGGGTGCAGCGCGACCCGGCCGAGCTGGCCGCGCTGCGCCGCCAGTGGGTCGACGAGGCAGTCGAGCGCGAACTGACGGCCTCCAAGACCTCGGCCACTTACCGCGACGGGTTGCGCCGGTACGTCGACGAGCGGCACGCCCAGTCGCCCGCCGCGGTGCCGTACACGTTCGACGAGTACGCCTCGCTCCAGAAGGCCCGACCGCTCGGCCCCGTCGCGTTCGGCGAGGCGTTCGACAAGCTGCGGCCCCCGGCGCACGCCGAGACCGAGGCGCAGGTCCGGGCCGACTTCGAGGCGGCCAAGCGGCACGAACTCTTCGAGGAGTGGTGGGGCACCAGTTCGTCGGCGAAGTTCGTCCGCCGGCAGGTCGAAGCCGGCGTCGGCGACCGGGCCGTGGGCCGGCTCGAAAGCGTACTGTCGTCGATGCTGGACGTTCCGGTCGCCCTGGCGAGCGCGCTGGTATTGAGCTTCTTCATCTGCTTCGATTTCGAGACGCTGCGGCGCGCGTGCCGGCGGCTGCGCGACACCTGGCTGCGCGACGCCTACGACGAGTTGGCCCCGGCCCTGACGAGCCTGGCGACCCTGATCGGCCGAGCAATGCAGGCGCAGAGCGTGATCGCCCTGTGTAACGCCACGATGCTGTTTGTGGCCATGACCGCGCTCGGCATCGACCACGCAGTGCTATTGGCCGGGGCGGCGTTCGTCCTGTGCATGGTGCCGACGATCGGCGCGATCCTGACCTCGGTGGTGCTGGTCGTGGCCGCGCTGGTACAACCGGGCGGCGGCGTTGCGCTGGCGCTCAAAATGGCGGCGGCCGTCGCCGGGGTCGTGATGTTGGAGAGCTTCGTCCTCAGCCCGCGCATCCTGGGCAAGATGATGGAGCTGCACCCGGTCCTGATCTTCGCCATCCTGCCGCTGGCGCAGTACTTCTTCGGCGTCTGGGGCCTGATCCTCGGCACGCCGGTCACGGTGTACGTCATCCACGACGTGATCCTGCGCAGCGGCTTGCCGGGGGTCGACCGAGACCCGGCTCCCGCGGCCGAATAGCCGGGGCACCGGAGGCTTACCCTTGCGAGGGTTGACAGATCGTGGGAACCCAGGACCAAGATGACTCGTCCGCCTGGCGTGTCGCCAGGCGACACTGGCGGCGGGCGTTCGCGCGCGACCTCCAATCGGTCCCCGTGACGAGCGCGGAGCAGGCGAAGCTGGACGCCGCCGGCGTACACGAGGAGCCGCTGCGGCGATACGCCGTTTGGCGTCGCAGCGTGCTCGTCGTCGTCATCGTCCCGACACTCGCGGCCGCCTGTCTGGCGACCGCCCACGCCGCCGGAAACGTCCGCATACGGCTGAGTCCTCTCGGCGTGGCCCTGACGGCGGCCAACGTCCTGGCCCTGTGGGCGCTACCTGTGGCCGCCGTCCTGGCCGTCCGGTCGTGGGCGTCGTTCGCGCGGACGCACCGGATCATGATCGCGGCGTGGGCCTGCGCGTTCGTGCCTCCGTTCATCATCGCCGTCGTCCCGCTCGATTGGTGGTTCGAGCTGAGCGGCACCGCCCAACAAATCGCCCGCGAGCGGCGGGAGCTGGCAGTGTTCAACGTCGTGAATGGGTTGCACGTGGCCCTCGTGCTCCTTCCGGCGGCCCTCGCCATATTGCCTGGCGTGATCCGCGGGTGCCTGCGGGTCAAATCCCTGCTCCCGGCCGCGATCCTGCCGGGGTGGTTTCTGGTGACCGCCCCGGCGTTTTACCTGCTCCTGGCGGTCGTGCTCTTGATCGTACTCAACCACGTCGCTGGCGGACCGTTGCTGGTCTTGGGCGTCCTGCTCTCGTTCGGTGCGCCGATGGTCTACGTCCTTCGGGCCGACCTGTTCGTCCGGCCGCTGCCGGCCGAGGAAACCGCGGCGGTCGACCGCATCCAGACCGTTGCCGCCGCCGTGTCCGCGGCGGGGAGCCTGTTGCTACTCGGCTACTTGTTCACCGAGCAGGTCCTGGGCCGGCACCTCGTCGGACTGGAGTCGGAGGCATCGCTCATCTGGCTGCTGGACCACCGTCAGCAATTGCAGCTCGAGCCGCGCGAGGCACTCGCGCGCGCGCGGTCCCTGTACTGGCTGGGTGACGTGAGCCTGACGCAGGTGTTCATCCAGTATTGCGGCCGGTCCCTGTTCATGACGGCGGTCTTCGCCGACATGCTCGTGCGCATGTGCCTGTCCGTGTGGGGGCAGGAGCGGCGACTCTCCGGTACGCCAGCAGCGGCCGCCTACGACAAGGTCATGGACGACCTGAACCGCGAGCTGACGGGACGGTGACGGGCGCATGGCGGGGACGGCACCATGTTTCTCATCGTCGTGACGCGACGCGCCTTCGACGCGATGCGGTCTGCCCCGCGGACCGGCGTTGACGGGCCGGCAACGCTCGAGAACTCGGTTGCCTAGCGGCGGGTATGACCATAATCCTGTTATGAAAGCCGGGTCGCGGCCGACCCAACACACCAACTGTCTCGGAAAGGGATAATCGTGTCGAACAACCGGCAGATTCGTATGCCGTTCGCCGCCCTCCTCGTCGCGTGGGTCGCGGTGGGGGCGTCGCTGGTCGCACAGCCGCCGGCCCGGACGGGCGTCATCACATTGACGTTCCTCCTCCCGGCCGATGCGACGCTATCGCTCAACGGCCAGGCGATGCCGGGCACGGGCGCGTCGCGCACCTACCAGACACCGCCGCTCGACGTCACCGGCCAGTACAAGTTCGCGGTGCAAGCGGTCGCTGGCGGCCGGACGGTGAATCACACGGTCAACTTCGCTTTCGGCCAGCCGACCACCTTCGACTTGCGGCCGCTGTTCGCCGCGGCTGCCGCGGGTCAACCTGCGGCCGGTCAACCCGCAGCGGGCAAGCTCACGCCGCAGGAAGCCGCCGCGATCGCGGAGGAAGCATACATCTACGGCTATCCGCTCGTGACGATGGAGTACACGCGGCGGGTGATGACCAACGCGGCGAAACCCGAGGGTACGCACGCCCCGATGGGCCAGTTCGTGCGGATGCGGGAGTACCCCGACGCCAAGTTCCGCGACGTGACCGCCCCGAACGCCGACACCCTCTACTCGGTCGCCTGG
>CAZNSL010000210.1:0-8313 GCA_964574975.1 uncultured Alcaligenaceae bacterium
AACTCCACGCCGCTCACGCCAAGGACCCCGGCGACTTCCTGCTCTGGAACGGCGACCAGACGAACGATCTGACGACGGAGCCGCGGATGATCGCGCAGTTCCTGGCCCCGGCGAAACAACCCTTCGCCGCGACGGTGCCGTACTACTACGTTCGCGGCAACCACGACGTGCGCGGCCCCGGTGCCCGCAGTCTGCCGCGTTACTCCGACGTGCCGGGCGGTGCGTACTACTATTCCTTCCGCCGCGGTCCTCTTGCCGCGCTTGTCCTCGACACGGGCGAGGACAAGCCGGATTCGCACCCGGTCTACGGCGGGCTGAACGACTTCGCCGCGTTCCGCAGCCACCAGGCGGAATGGTTGGCGACGGCGATCGAGCAGCCGGCCTTCAAGGACGCGCCGTTCAAGATGCTCTTCTGCCACATCCCGCTGTGGTGGAAGACCGAGCGGAACGCCGGCTCGCTGTGCCTCGACGGCCGGGCGAAGTGGCACGACTTGCTGGTCAAGGCCGGCGTGCAGTTGGTGGTCAGCGGCCACACGCACCAGGCGGCATGGCTGCCGGCCGAGAAGGGCCGACCGTACGGCCAGTTGGTCGCCGGTGGCCCGCAGCCGGCGCGTGCGACGTACATCAAGGGCCACGTCACCAAGAACGGCTTCGACCTCGTGCAGTACAAGCTCTCCGGCGAGGTCTTGCACGAGGTGAAGGTTGGTTGACGATCAACGGATTAAGCCCGACTCGCCAGCGAGGGAGAATTATCCCCTCCCTCGCTGGCGCGTCGGGCTCAACCGTCCGAGGCGACGGAGGCTCAGTTCAGCCCGAGCGCCTCGCCGCCGTTGCGGGAGCCGGCCGCGCGCCATGCCGCCTGGTTGACCGACGCCGTCACCGTCCGCACCGAGCCGTCCATGAGCAGGGCGTTGACCCCGTTGCCGTGGTAGCTGCGGGCGGTCATTGCTGCGTACGAGACGTTCGACGCCGAGGACCCGTCGCGGCTGGAGACGTAGTCCACGTCGTGGATCGAGCCGTCGGACGGGTCGGTGTAGGGCACCGACATGTTCGGCGTGAAGACGAACGTCAGGCCGTTGTGGAACGTCTGCCCCTCGGTCCAGCCGGTGTGCGCCGAGTTGAGCTTCAGCGTCCCGCCGAGGGCCAGCATCTCGGCCGGCGTGTTCGGTGGCACCGGCGATGGCGTGCCGCCGAGCATGTACGCCCCGTAGGCCTTCACCTCCGCATAGCCGACGGTGTTGCTCGTGCCGTCCGGGAAGTCGCCGACGGTGGTGCCGCCGTTGGGCTTCGTGGTCAGCGCGATCGCGCCGTTGCCGCCGGTGCCGGTGTTCGGGTTCCACGCCATCCAGGTGCCGACGTTGGCGGCGTAGTTCAACGGGTAGCGGGTAATGGTCTGCGAACCGCTCGGCGGCTTGGCCTCGTCGCGGATTTCGCTGGGGCACATGTAGAGGGCGATCCGCTGCGACGTGACGTTGTTCTGCTGGTTGGCCGGGGCGTTCAGGTTGACGAACTGGTAGAGGCTGGCCTGCTCGATGTACGGCAGAATCCGCGCGAGCGCAGAGTACGAGTCCGGGGCTGTCGCCCCGACGGGATAGACGCCGTTGGGCGGGAAGTGGCCGTTGGACCCCTCGAAGTTGTGCAGGGCCAGACCGATCTGCTTGAGGTTGTTCTGGCACTTGGTGCGGGCCGCCGCCTCGCGCACCTTTTGCACGGCCGGCAGGAGCAGGCCGATCAGGACGGCGATGATGGCGATCACGACCAGGAGTTCGATCAGGGTAAACGCCCAGCGGGCGGACTTCGTTGCACGCATCGAGGAACCTCAAGGTGATAGAGGACGCTGGGCATCAGCGACCGGGTGCCGGCGGGACGGGCGACTTGCGGGTCATCACCAGTTCCATCTGGAGGCGCTCGGTCCCGTCGGGGTTGAGCGCGAACTGACGGTGGACGATCCGGTTACCGCCGTTCTCTAGTTTCGTGATCGTCTTCGACGGACGGCCCTCGTTGCGCTCGCCGAGGGTCTCGCCGTAGAGGACGATTTGGCTGCCGTCGAACTTCTCGCGGCCCTGGCGGAACGACATCCGCGTCCGACGCGAATCGGTCCAGACGCTCGTGAATTTGCCCGTGTCCGGCTCGAACCCGATCAGGCCCAGGCCGGTCGACTTGGCCGCGCCGCTGCCGAAGGTGAACTCCGATTGAAGGAACCGGCCGGCGTGGATCATCGTCTGCTTGCACTCACCGGTGGCCCGCGAAGGCTCGCCGCCGCTGCGCGGGTAGAACGCCTTGGCCACGGCCCAGTCGCCGACGAACTTGGCCAGGAACGCTTGCCCGGCCCCAGGACCGGAGCGCGGCTCGACGGACTGTTGCGGGTCGCCCTTGGCCGGCTTGCCGGCGTCCTTTCCTGCAGGCGGCTGCGCGACGGCCGCGACGGTCAGTGCAACACACGGAAGGACAAGGATGAGACGGCGCATGGCTTCCCTCGCGGCGTGAATCGTTGTGAGAACGAGTGTAAACGAACGGCGCTGCGAGGGAAAGTTTCTTACGAGTTTGTCATTTTCGGCGGCGCGAACCTCACTCCGCGGCGGCCGGGACGCAGGGCAGTCGAACGGCGACGGTGGTGCCGCGACCGGGCGGGCTGTCCAGGGTGATGCGCCCGCCGTACGCCTCGACGACCGCTCGACAGATGCTCAGGCCGAGGCCGGACCCGCCCGTGGCGCGATCGCGCGTGCGGGAGCGGTCGCCGGTGAAGAAGCGATCGAACACGCGCCCCAGGTCCTCGGGTGCGACGCCGCGGCCGCTATCGGCGACAGTCAACCATGCGCCGTCGGGACCACTGCCGGCGCGAACGGCTACCGTGCCGTCGGCGGGTGTGAACTTCAGTGCGTTGTCGATCAGGTTGTTGACGACCTGGGCCAGATGCGTCGGGTCGCCGCGCACCGGGGCGTCGACAGCGTCCACGGTCAGCACTACCCCGCGCTGCTCGGCGATGACCTGGAACATCTCGGCCGAGCGCTGTGCGACCTTGCCGAGGTCGGTGACGTTGGTGCCCGGGCCCAGTCGGCCGGCTTCGCCCTCGGCCAGCAGCAGCAGTCGGTTGATCAAGTCGCTGAGGCCCTGGCAGCGCTCCGCCTGCTCGGCGAGCGTTTCGCGGTAGTCGTCCGCGGAGCGATCGCGCTCGAGCGCAACCTCGACACTGGCGCGCAAAGCCGTCAGCGGCGAACGCAGTTCGTGGGCCACGTTGGCGACGAAATCGCGCTGCCGGTCCAGATAGGAGGCGATCCGGTCCAGGCCGGCGTTGATGGTCGCGCACAGGCGGTCGAGTTCGTCGCCGGTCCCACGCATCGGCAGTCGCTCGTCGAGCCGATCCGGATGCAGTCGGGCCGTCCGCTGGATGATGTCGTTGAGCGGTCTGGTCGCCCAACCGGCCAGCCACCACGCGGTGATGGGTACGAGTGGCACGAGCAGGGCGGCGGCCAACACGAGCGCCCGCGTCAGCCGGCCCACGTCCTCCGCGATCGGTCCTCGGCTGGAACCGACGCGCGCGACCAGCCGCCCGTCGCCAGGCGAATCCACCACCCGCAGGTAGACGCGGTCGGGGCCGGCGTCGAGCGGCCGAAGTAACGGGCGATCCCCCGGCGGCCTGGGCGGCGCGGCCGCGGTGGCGGCCAACGATTCACCTCCGGGGCCGAATAGCTGCGCGAACCAGCCGCGGTCGACGTGGGTGCGGGCCTTCCGGTCCAAGGCGTCGCCGACGGCCGCCCAGTCCGGCCGGTAGCGTTCGACTACCAACGCGACCTCGTCGGCGTCGTCGCGCAGCAGTCGGTCCAACTCCGCCATCATGGTGAAGCGCAGCCCCTCGCGGACGCCCACGAGCGTCGCGGCCAACAGCACCAGAATGGCCAGGGTGTTCCAGAAGGTCAGCCGGAAGCGGAGCGAGGTCGGCCAGCGGCTAAGTCGCCCGTATGGCATAGCCGCGTCCCCGCACGGTCTGGATCAGCGACGGGTGGCCCTCGCGCTCGACCTTGACGCGCAGGCGTTTGATGTGGACCTCGATGACATTGGTGGCACCATCCCAGTCGGCCTCCCAGACGTGCTCGCAGAGCATCCGCCGCGTGACGACCTGGCCGGCGTAGCGCATCAGCAACTCCAGGATGCTGAACTCCGTCGGCGTCAGGAGGACTTCCTTCTCGCCGCGGGTCGCCCGCCGCGTCGACAGGTCGAGGGAAATACCGCCGGTCGTCAGCGTCATGGCGGGGCGGTGGGTCGTGCGGCGCAGCACCGCGTCGAGCCGGGCGAGCAACTCGGTAAAGGCGAACGGCTTCACGAGATAGTCGTCGGCCCCGGCGTTGAGGCCCGCCACGCGCTCCTCGACGGACCCGAGGGCGGTGAGCGCCACCACCGGCACGCGGACGCCGACCGCGCGGAGTTCGTGCAGCACCGTCAGCCCCGGCAATTCGGGCAGCATCAGGTCGAGGACGATTGCGTCGTAGTGCAGCGAGACCGCCTCCTCCAGGCCGCGGCGGCCGTCCTTCACCCAGGTGACTTCGTAGCCGGCCTCCTGGAAGCCGCGGTGCAGCGACTTGCCGATGCCGGGGTCGTCTTCGATGACCAGGACTATCATCACGGGTTGTGTTACCGCGGCCGGGGACGGGGACAAGTCGCCGTTTCGGCAAAGCCGCCAGCCGCCTCCGAAGGCCGAACCCGCGGGCGAGACCGATCGAGGTCATGAACGGCTATGCGATTGAGTCGCCAGATTCGGCGGCGCGGCGTCGGTAGGGATTGCCGGGCCGGTCGGCGAAATTCTGCTCCAGCCAGTCGTCCGCGCTCAGCAGGGCCGCCCGTACTTGCAAGATCGCCTCCGCACCGGCCGGGCGGTTCCTGAGCTTCGGCCGCAGGTCGGCCGCGTCGAGCATCTCCCCCGGCGGTAGCCGGCCCAACTGCTCCTGGACCGCGGCCATCACGGCGATCGCGTCCGCCACCTGCCCCTGCCAACACACCCGTAGCAACACCACGTACAACGGCCACCGCTCGCCCTCCACTGCTGACTTGGACTCGCGGGGGACGGGACTGTATCCTGACCGTCGAATCGCCGCAGTGGAGGGTCGGCATGGCCAAGGAGTCGCGACGCGCGCCCGCCACGATGTCGCTGGCCGCCGCCCGGCGGCTGGAGCGCTCGCGCGACCGGCTCACGGCTTCGTGGCAGACCGGCGAGCCGGTGCGCATCGAAGATCTGCTCGCCGAAGCGCCCGCTAGCCAGCGACCGGCACTGTTCGCCGAGTTGCTGCGCCTGGAGCGCGACTGCCGCGGCACGACCTGTTCCCCGGACGAATACCGCGCCCGCTTCCCCGAGTACGCCGCGCAGATCGACGCGGCTTTCGCCTCCCGCTCGAAGCGTCCGCGCGGCAAGAAGACGGATGTCGCCGACGAGCCGGAGTTGCCGGCGATCCCGAAGTACGACGTGCTGCGCCGGATCGACGCTGGCGGCATGGGCGTGGTCTACGAGGCGGTCCACCGCGGCCTCGGTGTGACGGTGGCACTGAAGGTCGTCCGCGCCGGGTCGTGGGAGGCGGAGCCGGCGCTGGAGCGGTTCCGCGCTGAGGCCCGCGCCGTGGCGGCGCTCAACCACCCGAACGTCGTTCGCGTGTACGACTACGGCGAGTGGCAGCCGGCCGGCGGCGGGCCGCGGCTACCGTACTACACGATGGAGCGCGTCGCCGGCGGCAGCCTCGCGGCCAAGCTAGCGGGCGGGCCGATGGTCCCGCAAGCCGCGGCGACGCTCGCCGAAACGCTGGCCCGTGCGGTGCAGTGCGTCCACGACCAGCAGATCGTCCACCGCGACCTGAAGCCGGCGAACGTCCTGCTGACCGGCGACGGTACGCCGAAGATCGCCGACTTCGGCCTTGCCAAGCGGCTCGACGACGACCCCGGCCTGACCGGTTCGCAGGCCATTCTCGGCACGGCGAGCTACATGGCCCCGGAGCAGGCGGCCGGCCACACCCGGCAGGCCGGCCCCGCGGCGGACGTGTACGCCCTGGGCGCGATCCTGTACGAGTGCCTGACCGGCCGGCCGCCGTTCCGCGAGGCGACGTTCGCGCTCACCGTCCACAAGGTGCTGAGCGAAGACCCGGCCCCGCCGCGCCGCCTGGAGCCGGGCGTGCCCGTCGCATTGGAGGCCGTCTGCCTGAAGTGTCTGGAGAAGGAACCGGCTCGGCGCTACGCCTCGGCCGGCACACTGGCCGACGACCTGGCCCGCGTGCTGGCCGGCGAAGCGCCCGAAGCCACAGCCGTGAACGCGGCCGAGCGGCACGCCCGCGCCGTCCGCAAGGCCGGCTACGAAGTCGTCAAGTGGCTCGGCTACGGCCGCACCGACAACCTGCACCTCTACGAGGGGCGGGATGCGTCGATCGGCCGGCGAGTCGTCCTCAAGGTGGACGAGTCCCCGGCCGACAGCCCGGCCCGCGCCCGCTTCCGCCGCGAGGCCGAGATCACAGCGCAGCTCTACCACCCGAACGTCGTGCAGCTCTACCGCTTTGGCGAAGAGAGTGGCCTCGCGTTCGCGGTGCTGGAGTACGTGGATGGCGGCACGTTGACGCAGCAGTTCGCCGGGCTGGCGCTGCCGCCGCGCGTGGCGGCGCAGATCGTCGAGGCATTGGCCAAGGCCGTGCGCTACCTCCACCAGCAGCGCGTCGTCCACGGCGGGCTGGTGCCGGGCAACGTGCTGTTGACCGCAAGCAACGTCCCGAAGCTCGGCGGCTTCGGCATGGCCTGGCGACTCGACGAACCGCCGGAGGCGCGGCTGCAGGAGGACTTCGTCGGCGGCGACATCGCCTACCTGGCCCCAGAAGTTGTGGATGGGCGCTGGAAACACGTTGGCGTGGCGGCTGACATCTACGGCCTCGGCGGCATCCTCTACCGACTCCTGACCGGCCACCGGCCCTACGGTGGTCGCACGGTCGCCGAGAAGCGCGAGGTCGTCCTGAGCGGAGCGCTCAAGTCGCCGCGGGAGGTCAAGCCCGACGTGCCGGAATCGCTCGAAAGCGTGTGCCTGAAGTGCCTGGACCCGAAGCCGACACGCCGTCCCACGAGCGCCGCCGCCGTGGCCTCCGACCTGCGGGCGTTCCTCGCTCGCCCTGCGGCGTCCAAACGGCGACCGCGCCAGGAGACCTGACCATGCCGTTCGACCTTCAGCCGACGCTCGTGGGCGATCTCCTCGAACTGCGGCCGATGAGCGCCGAGGACTTCCCGGCGCTGTACACCGTCGCCGCTGACCCGCTCATTTGGGAGCAGCACCCGTGCAGCGACCGCTACCAACGGCCGGTGTTCGAGGCGTTCTTCCGCGACGCGATGGCCTCCGGCGGTGCGCTCCTGGCACTCGACCGGGCCGACGGCCGCGTCATCGGTTCGTCGCGCTACCATGGCTACGACGAGGCCAAGAGCGAAGTCGAAATCGGCTGGACGTTCCTCGCCCGGTCGCACTGGGGCGGCGTCTACAACGGCGAGATGAAGCGGCTGATGCTCGACCACGCGTTCCGATTCGTGCGGAACGTCATCTTCGTAGTCGGCGCGACCAATTTCCGCTCGCAGCGAGCCGTCGAGAAGATCGGCGGCATCCGCGCCGGGTCGCGGCACGAGCCGGACGGCCGCGAGAGCGCGATCTTCCGCATTGAGGCCCCGCGCGATGCCTAGTCTCGCGGCGACACGGATTCGCCGTTTCCGCGGGCGGCTCACGACCGTCGAGGATTTGGCTGTGCCACCGGCACCAGACGGGGTATCCTGATAGCGACCCCCACGCCGACCCGCCGGGACCAGCCATGCCGCGCTCCCTTCTCGGTCCACATTCCTTGCCCGCACTGGCCGCGATCCTCGCCGCCACGGCACTCGGTGCCGCCGAGCCGACCCATTGGGCGTTCGTGCCGCCGCGCCGACCGACCGTGCCGGAGGTCTCAAATCTCAAATCTGAAATCGCCAATCCGATCGACCGCTTCATCCGCGCCAGTCTGGCGAACGAAAAGCTCGATCCGGCCCCGCCGGCGGATCGCATCACGCTCGTGCGGCGGCTGTACCTCGACCTCGTCGGTCTGCCACCGCCGCCGGCCGACGTGGACGCCTTCCTCGCCGACACCGCGCCGGACGCCTACGAGCGACTCGTGGACCGACTGTTGGCGTCGCCGCACTACGGCGAGCGCTGGGGCCGGCACTGGCTCGACGCTGCCCGCTACGCCGACTCGGACGGCTACGAGAAGGACATGTCGCGGCAGGTCTGGTTCTACCGCGACTGGGTCGTCAACGCCCTCAACCGCGACCTGCCGTACGACC
>CAZNSL010000211.1:0-8284 GCA_964574975.1 uncultured Alcaligenaceae bacterium
CCGGCGGTATCGCCACGTCGGACCTGGTCTTCTCCGCCCACGTCGGGACCAACGCCGGGCCGTTCGCGCACATCCTGGCGCTGCACGTCCCGAAGGGCGCGACCGTCGCCGACGTGACCTACGGCCGCGGAGCGTTCTGGCGCGGCGTCGCGGATGGCGACTACACCGTCTTGGCCTCGGACATCGCCGCCCGGCCCGACGCCCCGCGCGGCAAGGTCCGCTCCGGCGTCGATTGCCGCGACCTGCCCTACGGCGACGATACGCTCGATTGCGTGGTCCTCGACCCGCCGTACATGGAGGGGCTGTTCCGCCGCCGCGAGGACCACTTGGCCGGGTCGGGCACGCACGCCAGCTTCCGCACGGCCTACTCGCACGGCAAGCCAACAGCCGGCGGGCCGAAGTGGCACGACGCGGTCGTGGCCCTGTACGCGGCGGCGGCCCGCGAGGCGTACCGCGTGCTGAAGCCCGGCGGCGTCTTCATCGTCAAGTGCCAGGACGAGGTGAGCGCCAACCGGCAGCGGCTGACGCACGTCGAGATCATCACCGGCTGCGAGTCGCTGGGGTTCTACGCCAAGGACCTGTTCGTGGTGGTGCGGCGCAACCGGGCCGGCGTCAGCCGGCTCAAACGGCAGGAGCACGCCCGCAAGAACCACTCGTACTTCCTGGTCTTCCGCAAGCAGGCGGTGCGGGTGGCGTCGTCCCTCTCGTTCCGGCTGCCCTGACCGGTCGCACTCGGCTCGTCGGCAAACCGTTTGCTGGCATCGCATCACGGCACGGCTAACCGCGCGTTAGCGACTCGGCGAACGTCCAGGCGTCGTGGAACGTGTTGTACAACGGCACCGGTGCGACCCGCACCACGTCCGGCTCGCGGAAGTCGCAGACGATGCCGCGGGCCTCCAGCGACTTCACCAGTTCGCGCGGCCGGTCGCGCACCGCGATCGCCAACATGCAGCCGCGACGGGCCGGGTCGCGCGGCGTCATCACCTCGAACCGGCCCGGCGGCAGCCGGTCGAGCAACCACTCCAGGTAGCCGGTCAGCCGTTCGGACTTCGCGCGCAGCGCCGGCATCGTCGCCTCGTCGTACAGCGCCAGCGACGCCCGCACCGGGGCGAGGGCCAGGATCGGCGGGTTGCTCACCTGCCAGCCGGCGGCCCCAGGCTGCGGCACGAACCGCGGCTCCAGGTGCATGCGGAAGCGAGTCGCCGGATCGTTGCCCCACCAGCCGGCCAGCCGCGGCAGCTCCGGGTTCGCGCCGTGCTTCGCGTGGACGAAGCAACCACCGACCGCGCCGGGGCCGGAGTTCAGGTACTTGTAGCTGCACCAGACCGCGAAATCGACGCCCCACTCGTGTAACTTCAGCGCGACGTTGCCGGCCGCGTGCGCCAGGTCGAAGCCGGCGATGCAGCCGTGCTGGTGCGCGGTCGCAACCGCGCGCGACACGTCGGGGTGATGCCCCGTCAGGAAGTTGACGCCGTTGAGCAGGACGACCGCGACCTGGTCGTTGACGCACTCGGTCAGGTCGTCGCGCAACGGATCGACGACGACGAGCGCGTCGGCGGGGTCGTATCCACGATGAGTAATGTGTGACTGGAGCGCGTACAGGTCGGAGGGAAACGTCGGCCCGTCGGTGACGATGCGGTAGCGGTCGCGCGTCGGCCGGTAGAACGTGGCGAGCATCAGGTGCAGGTTGACGGTGAGCGAGTTCATGAAAACGACCTCGCCCGGCTCGGCTCCGACGAGGCGTGCCCCGCTGTCGCGGACGAGTTCGTGGTACGAGTACCACGGAGCATCGCCGCGGAAGTGGCCCTCGACGGCGTGCGCGGCCCAGGCGTCGAGTTCCTGCGCGACGAGTTCGCGGGCCGCCCGCGGCTGGAGTCCGAGCGAGTGGCCGCAGAGGTAAACGCCCGTTGGGACGTGGAAGCGTTCGCGGAAGTGGGCGAGCGGGTCGGCCGCGTCGAGGGCGCGGGCGTAGTCTTCGCCGGGGTGGTGCGTCATTGTGGTTCCCGTTCCCTCGTTCCCAGGCTCTGCCTGGGAACGCACTGCCTGGGCGGCTCTGCCGCCCGAACCCGCAAGGGTTTAGCCGACCGGGGTGCGGCCGGCGGAGCCGGCAAGACTGTGCGTTCCCAGGCAGAGCCTGGGAACGAGGAGTCGTTAGAAATCGTCGCGACGCTTGCCCAGGAATTCGAGCGCCGTCCCCGCTAACATGCGCTCGCGTTGGGCGTCGGTCAACTCGCTCAGCGACTCGATCAGCCGGCCCGGCTCCGCTTCGCCGAGCGGGAACGGGTAGTCGGTGCCCAGCGCGATCTTCTCCGCGCCGACCAGCCGCACCAGCGTCCGCAAGGCGTCGGCGTCGTGGACCAGCGAGTCGAGGTAGAAGCGGCCGAGGTGGTCGCGCGGACTGACCGCATTGTCCACCGCGCACAGGTCCGGCCGGACGTGGAAGCCGTGGTCGATGCGGCCGATGGTGCCGGGGAAGGAACCGCCGCCGTGGGCAAACGCGACCCGCAGCTTCGGCAGCCGCTCGAATAGCCCGCTAAAGATCATCGAACAGATCGCCAAACACGTCTCGGCCGGCATGGCGACCAGCCACGGCAGCCAGTACTTCGGCATGCGGTCCCGGGCAAACATGTCCCACGGGTGGACGAACACGGCCGCGCCGAGCCGCTCGGCCGCGGCGAACACCGGGAACAGTTCCGGGGCGTCGAGGTTCTTGCCGTTGACGTGCGTGCCGATTTCCACGCCGCTGAGGTTCAACTCGCGGACGCAGCGCTCCAGTTCTCCGACGGCCAAATCGGGGTCTTGCAGCGGCAGCGTGCCGAGGCCGACGAAGCGCTTCGGCCGGTCGCGCACCAGGCCGGCGATGTGGTCGTTGAGGAGTCGGGCGAGGTCGAGCGTGTCGCGCGGCTTGGCCCAGTAGCTGAACATGACCGGCACGGTCGAAAGCACCTGCACATCGACGCCGTACTTGGCACAGTCGGCCAGGCGGGTGTCGGCGTCCCAGCAATTCGCTTCGATGTCGCGGAACGGCTTGCCGTCGATGGCCATGCGGGCGCAGCCGGGGCCGGTGTGGTCGAGTTGAATGAAGCCGCCGTAGCCGTAGCGCTGGCGCAGGTCGGGCCAGCGCTCGGGCAGGACGTGGGTGTGCAGGTCGATCTTCATGGTGAAAGAAAAGCATTCACCACAGAGTCACAGAGGACACAGAGAGGACAAAACGCGAATTCCTGTCATCTGTCTTTCTCTGTGTCCTCTGTGACTCTGTGGTGAATGCTACTTTGGTCATGCCGCGTACACTTGGCCGCAGCCGTTGCACTTTCGCAGCGACTCGTTGCCGTTGAACTCGGCCAGCATCGCCTTGATCTGCGCTCCCAGGTCGGCCGGCTGGAACGCGAAGTCGTGGACCACGCCGCCGCAACCCTGGCAGAACCAGCGCAGGTGATGCTCCTCCGCCGAACACTTCGGATGCTCGACGACCAGGCCGACCGTGTTGGCCGGTCGCCGCGGCGAGTGCGGCACGAGGGCCGGCAAGAGGAAGATTTCGCCCTGTTTGATCGGCACGTCGCGCGGCTTACCGTCCTCGACGATCTTCAGGACGATGTCGCCCTCGATCTGGTAGAAGAGTTCCTCGCCGGGGTTGACGTGGTAATCGGTGCGAGCGTTCGGCCCGCCGACGACCATGACCAGGAACTGACCGTCGCACCAGATCGGTTTGTTGCCGACCGGCGGCTTCAAGAGGTGGCGGTTCTCGTCGACCCAGGCGTGCAGGTTGAACGGCATCAGGGCCATGACTCTCTCCCGGATTGCGGACGCGGGACGGAGTTATTCCTACTCAGTTTCGTAGGGTGGGACGAGTGGAGGGGTGCCACCCCCCCGCGGCGGGGGGGGGGGGCGGGGGGGGGGCGGGGGCCCCCCCCCCCCCCCCCCCCCCCCCACGAAACTGAGGACGTGCCGTGAACGACTTCGTGGGCGAGTTCGTCGGGACGCTGGTCTTGATCCTCTTCGGCGGCGGCGTCGTGGCCGGCGTCCTGCTGGCCAAGTCGAAGGCGCAGGGGGGCGGCTGGATCGTTATCACGGCCGGCTGGGGCTTTGCCGTCATGTGCGGCGTCTTCGTATCGAAGGCCCTCGGTGGTTCCGGCGACCTGAACCCGGTCGGCCCCGTCGCCGGCATGGTGCTGGGCAAGGTGACGCAGGACGTGGGGCTGAACCGCATCGCCGGCGAGTTTGCCGGGGCGTTCTGCGGTGCGGTGCTCGTGTGGCTGCACTACCTGCCGCACTGGGGCGAGACGCCGGACGCCGGCGCGAAGCTCGGCGTCTTCGCCACCAGCCCCGCGATCCGCGAACCGATGGCGAACTTCCTGAGCGAGTTCATCGGCACCTTCGCGCTGGTGTTCGTCGCGTCGGCCATCGACAAGGCCGATGTCGGCACTGGCTTCGCTCCGTTGGTGGGCAGCGTGGTGTGGGCGATCGGTCTGAGCCTGGGCGGCACGACCGGCTACGCGATCAACCCGGCGCGCGACTTCGGCCCACGGCTGGCGCACGCGGTGTTGCCGATCGCCGGCAAGGGCGATTCCGACTGGGGCTACGCGTGGATTCCGGTGGCCGGCCCATTCGCCGGCGGCATCGCGGCGGCGCTGGCGTTCCGGGCGCTGGTGGTGTAGCCAGATGGTCGGTAAGTAGTTACAGAGTAGCTACGCCGAGGAAGACCATGAAAACGCGCATCGTTCGCATCGGGAATTCGCGGGGCGTCCGCATCCCCAAACTGCTGCTCGATCAGGTCGGACTAACCGACGATGTCGAGATCAGTGCGGAAAATGACGCCCTGGTGATCCGCCCGGCACGGGTGCCACGCGCCGGTTGGGACGAAGCCTTCCGCGCAATGGCCGAACGGGGTGACGATGTGTTGCTCGACGACCCGCTCGCCAGCGACAAATCCGCGCGGGTCGAGCAAAGCCGGCTGGCCCGCGAGTGCGCCAAACTCGACCCGCACATCAAACAGCAAATCGCTGAGGAAGGTTTGGCGGACGACTCGCGCCGTCGGGCGCGTCGGCGCGAAACCTGAGCGAGCGACGTTGGAAGAACCGGATCAGCTCATTGAAGAGCTGAATTTCTCCGTGCCTCAGCCCCGGAGGGGCGGCCGTTGGTAGCCAGGGGCGTCAGCCCCTGGAACCGTGACCCCGCAAGCTCCAAGCCCCGGAGGGGCGGCAGACGGGCCGCACTGGTCGGTCTGCCGCCCCTCCGGGGCTGGACTGCTTTGGGATTCGATGTCCAGGGGCGTCAGCCCCTGGCTACCAACGGCCGCCCCTCCGGGGCTAAGGCAGTAGGACAGCGCGGAATGAGATCGTGGGGCTTAACCCGGCAGATACCCCGGCACCAACTCCGCGAACGCCCGCACCTGCGCTCAAGCTTCGTCGCGGCCCAATTCTGCCGCCAAGCATCTGAATCATGACGTTCGACCGCAATCCGTCGCTCGAAGCCAAGATCGCGCACCCGGCGACGAATTGCTAGGAGTTGCCGGGGCGCGTGCCCCGCGTTTGCAGCCCCGCCAAACGGGTGGACCACCTTCGAGGGCAACATCAGTGATGACGTATCGGTTTCTCGTGACGGCGCTCGTCGCGGGCTGGTTCGTGCCCCTGCCGGTTCGCGCGGTCGACGGCACGTTCGATTCGAACGGCGTCAAGATTCGGTACGTCATGGAGGGGACGGGTGAGCCGGTCGTCCTCATCCACGGCTGGATGGGCGATTCCAGCATATGGGGCCAAGACTGGAAGGGCAACACCAAACTCAAACCCACGGACGGGTTCCAGGCGATCGCCCTGGATTGTCGGGGGCACGGCAAGAGCGACAAGCCGCACGACGTTTCGAAGTACGGCCCCGAGATGGCCGCCGACGTAGTGCGCCTGCTCGACCACCTCAAGATCGAAAAGGCCCACCTGATCGGCTATTCGAGCGGGGCGTTCATCGCCGGCAATGTGGCGGCAACCCACCCCGGCCGCGTCCTTAGCATCGTCTACGGCGGGCAGGCACCCGTCATCGCGGAGGCGGTGAAACCGACCGACTTCGCCGAATGCGAGATTTTCGCCAAGGCGGTGGACGAGGGCAAGGACCTGGGGGCCTACATCATCGCGGTGATGCCGGCCGGCCGGCCGAAGCTGACCGAGGATCAGGCGAAGGCGGCCGCCAAGTTCCTGTACGGCGGCAAAGACGTGAAGGCATTCGCGGCGGCCGGCCGCGGCTTCAAGGACCTGGCGGTAAGTGCGGAGCAACTGAAAAAGTGCGCGGCCCCGACCCTGTTCATCCACGGGGGCAACGAGTCCGACCACGTGAAGGGCCGCGTGACGACCGTCCGCAAGTTGCTCGGCCGAGGCGAACTGAAGGTCGTCGAGGGCGGGGACCACATGACTACGCTGACCAAACCGGCGTTCGGGTCCACGATCGTCGAGTTCCTGCGCTCCAGCAAGTCAAAGTAGGACGCGCAACCTCGAAGTGACGCTAACGCGGAACGTAGCCTCGCGCTAGCTCCGCAAATGTCGCCACCTGCGCCGCCGCCCACGTCTCGTCGCGGCCCAACTCCGTCGCCAGGATGGCCGCGACGCGCGGGGCCATCGCCGTCGCGGCGGCGGCGTTGAGGAACAGCGCCCGCGTCCGTCGGGCCAGCACGTCCTCGACCGTCCGCGCCATCTCATGCCGCACCGCTCGCCGCACGTCGCCTTCGCCGTACGGCAGCGCCGGGTGCAGCGGCGCGCCGGGCGGTTCGGCCTCGCCAACGTGAATCGGCAGCGTCGCCGTGACGCACGGCCGCGACGGCAATCCCGCCAATGTCGCCGCGCGGTCGACACACGCCTCGGCCATCGCGCGGTAGGTCGTCCACTTGCCGCCGGCGATCGTGATCAGCCCCGGCCGTTCGACGCGGATCGTGTGGTCGCGCGACAGAGCCGCCGTGTTTGATCCGTGGCCCTTCACCAGCGGCCGCACGCCCGCGAACGCACTCAACACATCCGCGCGCCGCGGCTGCTTTGCCAGGTAGCGGCCGACCGTGTCCAGAATGAAATCGACCTCGTCGCCGGTCGGCCGCGGCTCGGCCGGCACCGCGGTCAGCGCCACGTCGGTCGTGCCGACGAGCGTGTGTCCGTGCCACGGGATGGCGAACAGCACCCGCCCGTCGGGCGTCCGCGGCACCACGAGCGCCGCGTCCCCCGGCAGGAACGAGCGGTCGAAGACGAGATGGCTGCCCTGGCTCGGCGCGATCATCGTCTCGGCACCGGGATCGGCGAGCCGGCGCACGGCGTCGCAGAACACCCCCGCTGCGTTGACGACGACTTTCGCCATCGCGTGCAACTCGCCGCCACCCTCCACGTCCTCGGCGACGACGCCGTTGGCGGTGACGGCGGTGACGCGGGCATAGTTGACGAGCACCGCGCCGCGTTCGGCGGCCGTCATCGCCATATGGATCAGCAGGCGGGCGTCGTCGAACTGGCCGTCGCGGTAGGTGACGCCGCCGCGCAAGCGCTCGGGCCGCAGCGTCGGCAGCCGTCGCAGCGTCTCGTCGCGCGACAGGAGCCGCGATGGGCCGAATCGCTCGCGCCCGGCGAGGCGGTCGTAGACCATCATGCCGAGGCCGTAGAACGGTTTCGCCCACCAGTCGTAGGCGGGGACGACGAACTCCCGGTCGTGGACGAGGTGCGGGGCGTTGCGCCGCAACCGGCCCCGCTCGCGCAGCGCTCCGAGTACCATTCCAACACGGCCCTGGCCCAGATAGCGCACGCCGCCGTGAACGAGCTTGGTGCTGCGGCTCGACGTGCCCTGGCCGAAGTCGCCTCGCTCCAAGAGCAGCACCGAGTAGCCGCGCGACGACGCATCGACGGCGACGCCGACACCGGTCGCGCCGCCGCCGATGACGACGAAATCCCACGGCCCGCGGCGCTCGCGGGCACGGCCGAGCATGGCGTCACGATTCATAAAGAATTAGCCACAGATGAACACAGATGAACACGGATGAAGGAAAGACCTTCGTTTGTCTTATCCGTGTTTATCTGTGTTCATCTGTGGCTAATTCCTCATTCCGCCCGTTCCCAGCCCTTGGCGCGTTCGACGGCTCGCGACCACGTTGCTCGCAGCTCCGCCGCCCGCTCCGGTTTCATCGCCGGCTCGAAGCGGCGCTCCACCGCGTACTGCTTCGCCAGTTCGCGCGTGTCCTTCCACACGCCGGCGGCCAGCCCGGCCAGGTACGCCGCGCCGTGGGCCGTCGTTTCCGTCACGGCCGGGCGGGCGACCGGCACGCCGAGCAGGT
>CAZNSL010000212.1:0-8267 GCA_964574975.1 uncultured Alcaligenaceae bacterium
CGGTCGAGCAGAGTGACGCCTTTGCGCGAGCCGTGCGAGCGTCGGGCAATCAGGCCAGCGTGACACAGCTCGATCTCGGGCACGCGGGCATGAACCAGGCCATCGGCGATCCATCGTCTCCGCTGGGCAGGGCGCTGCTGGCCAGCCTGGCGCAGCATTGATCGGCCCATGAGCCCGACTGGAACCTCGGGGACGACGCGCTGGCCTGGCGTTGCCGCTGCGGCGCTGCTTGCAATCGGACTCCAAGTGGTGCCCGCGGCATCACCTGCGGCGCCGTTCTCGCTGCCGGCAACGGGCTGCCCGATGGCCCATTGCGACAGCCGGATGTCGGACCAGGTCGGACAGGTCAGCCCTTCGGTCGCGCAAGTGGTGCGGATCGACCGCAACAGCGCGGGCGCGGTGGGGGGTCTGGGATGCGTCTCGAACTCACGGCTGGTGGCCTGCACCGGGAGCGCCGATCCGACGCTGAAGTCCAACCTGGTCGTCTACGACGCCGACGGCAACAGGGTGTGGGACGACGGCGGACTGCTTGGTGCCACGGCCTGGTTCGGCGCTGCGATGATCAGTGCCGACGACCATCTGATCGCGGCCGACCAGAGCCGGGTGCTGCGTGTCGACCTGCGGGCGCGAAGCATCGTGTGGCAAAGCGTCAAGCCCGACATCGGGACCCCGATCAGTCCGGTGCCCGTTGGCGCCGACACGAGCATGATCCTGCTCGCGACCAAGTCCGACGCGGGTCAGGGGACACCGGAGCTGTCGGTGTGGGATTCCGAAACCGGCGCGTTGCTCTGGCACCAGCCGATCATCGATCCTGTCTCGGGCGCGACCTACCAGACCATCAACACGCCCGCAGTCCGCGGGAATCGGGCCTACGTCCTGGCCGCTGCGGTCGGCAACCCGAGCGACGGTCGGCTCTACGCGATCGACATCTGCGAGTCTGCCCTGTGCGGGGGGCGCGGCAAGCCGCAGGTGGCATGGTTCCATCCATTCGAGGGCCCGTCGAGTGCAAGCCCATTGCTGATCGGTCAGCGGATCTTCTTCGACGGCCTTCGCGGCAAGGCCACCGGATTGTTCTTCGGCGTGGACGACCTCGGCACTGCGCCGTTCCGGGCCTGGATGCGCAAGTACTCCGGGAGATTCGGCTTCAGCGCCGCGCAGGATCCGCGTGGCGGCCTGTGGATCGCTCCTTGGCAGTCCGGTACCCTGCTGCGCGTGCGAGAGAGCAACGGGAGCACGTTGCAGATGGTCTCCATCGGCAGCGTGCTCGGGCTGGATCCCACCTACTTCCCGGCGACCGCAATGACGGTCAGTGAGTCATCTTCGGGCGCAGTCGTGCTGACCACCGGAATCCAGACCAAGAGCCCAAGCATCGGCATCGGGCCCCACGTCGCCGCCATCGACGTCAGCAGCCAGGATGTCGGTACCGAACTCTGGAAGTACAAGGTCTCCAGCAGTGCCGTGCGCAACGCAGCCACGGGGCAGTATCCGATCGTCACCAATGCCGCGGGAGCACGGCGCGTCGTCTTCCGCGGCACGCTTTCGTCGACCTACTTCATCGGCGAGCCTTGACGGCGGCGCGAGGCCTGGTGAGCGCCGTCGCAGGGCGCCTGCCGTGAAGATCCGGGTCGCGTGCAGGCGAGTATGGAGTCCGATGAACCATGCTGGCCTTGCGGGGCTTCGCGGCTGCCCGAATCGCTGCCTCGGAAGAGGCCTCGTCTCCGCTGGGCATGCACCGGACCCGGAGGGTGGCTTGACCATGCGTGTCGCGCCGACATTGCGGCGCCATCTCGCCGCGGGCCGGTCCAATTCTTAACATGGAGGAACTAGGAAATGGCAAGGGGAGTCGAATGAAATCCGTCCCAGGAAGTCGAGCGCGCGCGCGTAGCCTGGTCGCGCTGCTGGTGGCCGCCCCGCTCTGGGCGCAGGCCCTGAATCCGGAAGTCCAGGTCAGCCGCTCGACGATTTCGGACTTCGAGTTCGACTGGGGGCGCGACGGCGTGTATTGCCCGACCTGCAACGAGGGTCAGGGCAACGCCCGCTTTGCCTTCACCGACAACTCGCTGAGGCTGTGGGTCGCCAACGTCGACCCCGACACCGGCGCGTTCATCCCCGAGGACGGTCACGGCGTGCTGGCCGACACCGACGCGGCGAAGCCGCAGACCTTCCAGAACGGGCCCGAGTGGATGTTCAGCACCGCGGGCTCGCAACTCACCTATGTGAAGTACCAGGCGGGCATGCCGCAGACCTCCGAGAACGCGGGCGTGGCGGTGGCGGTGCAGTCGGGCGGCGTCTGGCGCGGCGCCCTGCTGGCCGGAAGCGAACGGCGTTTCGTTCCCTTCGGCACCGAGGATCGCGAAGACCCGCGCCCGCGCCTGGTCTACCAGAGCGACACGCGCCTCCGAGCTTTCTGGCGCTACGTGGACGATCCCACTTCGGAGCGACCCGTGCATCCGCAGACCTCGGTGTGTTCGCGACGCTGGGTGCCGGGCATGAACGCGCTCGTCTTCATCGCGCCTTGCCAGACGGTGCTGCAGCCCGAGCTGTACTGGATCGACCTCGACACCGGAGTCGAGGTGCGAATCAGCAACGATCGAGTACCGAAGATCTATGCCTTCGCGTGGCGTGCGCCCGAGTTCGGCAACGACATCGTCGTCATGACCGTGGCCGAGCGGCGAACGATGCAGTTCTACCGTCGCACCGTGGGCAGTGGCGGAAAGGCCAGCTGGACGCTGGTCAGCAGCGTCACCTCACCCGAGCCCGTGCCCTACACACTTCACCCGAGCCGTTCGTGCACAACGGCCGCTCGTACGTGGTCATGCGCGTCAGCGCGGAGTCCAATCCCGATGGCAACTCCCCCACGCACCTGGCCGTGAGCGGCATCGAGCCCGGCAACGTCGGTTTTCGCGTGCTGACCGATCTCAACGCCGAGGCGCGAGCGCGCTCGGATCCGGAGTACTACATCACCCGCCAGGGGCCGTTCGTCTACTACAACCGATACATACCGGCGAGCGTGACCGGCGGCTCGCGCAAGTCCGAAGGCGTGTGGCGCATCGACATGGGCCTGGGGCCGCCGGTCTTGCCGCCCTGAGTTGCCCTTCGACGGCGATCCGGCGGCGCCGAAGCTCCGCGGCGGGATCAGGGGCCGGCGACCGCCGGGACGGCGAAGAAGAGCGCACGCTGCACCTTGCCGTCCATGTACTGCTGCAACACGGGAATCGGGCTCGACGACACCGCCGGAGATTCCACGCGCGGCCGGCTGAAGTCCTCACCGCCCATCGGGGCCGCGTGCGTGAGGGCGTGCGTCCGGGTGAACGAGGACCCGCCGTCGGTACTCTGATACACGCTCAGGTTGGCGTAGCTGTTGACGATCAGCACGACGTTGCCTTGCGAGATGGTTGCCTGGACGTAGGTCGTCTTCTGACTGTCGGTCAGGTAGTCGGTGGACCAGGTCTTGTCGGCGAGCAGATAGCGCGAATACACCATGCGGCCACCGTCGACGGACACCATGTGCAGATTGAATGCGGCGTCGGCGACGACGCTGAAGTGGGTGCCGTACGGATCGTTGGTCGGCGACAGCTTGGTGTAAACCGGAGCCTGGGTCCAGGGCTCCGAGACGTCCCACCCGTTCTTGCGCTCGGCCCAGTAGGTCTCGGTCTTTACCGTGTAGATCATGCCGATGCCGCCCTTGGTCGTGATCGGCCGCCCCGAGCGCTCGTTGGACATGTTGTCCACCGGACCGAAGACGAAGCCGGTGTCGACCCAGCCTTCCGCCTTGGAAACCCTGCGCATCATCTTGATGCTGAAGTTGCCTGTCGCCTTGTCCTGGTGGGTGAAGGCGAGCCACTGGCGGCCCTTGGCGTCAGCGGCGATGGAAGGAGTCAGCGCCGCCGCGGTGTCCGAGTTGAAGACGATCCCGACCTGGCCCAGGGTCCATGCACGGTTCGTCGGGTCGTATTGCGCTTCGGCGTAGCGGATCGCACTCGTCCCGACGTCGTAAGTCATCTTGAGTACGTTTCCCGCCAGGTAGCCGTCCGACGTCGACGAGCCGTTGCTCTTGGGCAGGTTGATGCCGCTGTTGACCCAGGTCGCGCCACCATCGAACGTCGAAAAGAGCGTCAGGCTTTCGCCGTTGAGGCCCGGGCCGCGATTGATGATCGCGTGGGTCGCGCCATCGGCGGTCTGCCACATGTGGTTCTGGCAGCGATAGGAGATCATCCGGTCGGCGGTGCTCGCCAGAGTGGTCGCCTGACCCTGGATCTGCTCCGCCTGCGCCATGACGGCCCAGGGCAACGCGGCGACGCACACCGACAACACCAGTGATCGCGCCGATCTGATTGCCTTCCGAATGCTCACGAGAACCTCATCCAAGGGAAATCCCTCGACATCATGCACCAATCGATGCCGCAATTGCGGGTCTCACGCCCGTCGCCCCGCGAATGGGGGGCGGAGCAGCCAATTTGGTGTCGGTTCGGCGACCCGAGTTCCCAGCCGGAAGCGAGGACCGGGAACCGCAAGCACGATACGAAGCCCGCGAACGGTGAACCGGATGCGCGGCAGCGCGGACGGCGGCGGTGGCCGACGGCGGCGTCGGCTCTGCGGGGGGCGACTCGCTACAGCGCTTGTCCGGTCGCCCAGGCCTTGCGCATCAGCCGGCCGCACATCGCCGAGGCTTCGCCGGCGCCAGGGTCGCCCCTGCGCGCGATGATGCCGTAGCTGGTCTTGCCGGCATCGATCCACGGATAGAAGCCCAGGGTGCCCGCGCTGCTGAAGGCGCCATCGCCGACTTCGGGGTCGTCCTCGACCCAGTGTCCGATCGAGTAGTGCCAGCTCTCGGTCATCGGCGTCGGGGAGATCTCGGTCCCCTGGGCGGTGCAGGTGAACATGTTCGTGCATACCGCGCCGGTCCCGAGCATCTTGCCGAGGTACAGCTCGCCGGTCAGCATCTTGCGCAGGAAGCGGCCATAGGTGTCGGCAGACGTGACCACGCCGCCGGCGATCTCCGGGAAGGAGTAGACCAGCTTCAACTCGGTGCCGAGTTCGGCCTTCACCGCCGTGGTCAGCGCCTTGCTTGTCATCGACCCGAGGCCGATCAGGCTGGCGTGCTTCTGCATGTGGCCGCCGTTGTAGACGAAGGTCCCGTCGGACTCCGGTGTGTAGGCTCCGTTGTCCTGGAAGGCCAGGCAGCCGTCGACGGTCTGTCCATACGAGCAGTACGACATGCTGACGTAGCCCGCGCGCATCGAGAGGAACTTTCGATCCGAGTCGGTGAGGCGGCCCTTGCCGCGCTGTGCGACGAACGCGCCGTAGATCCACTTCGACGCCGACGCGATCGCTATCGGGGTCGTCGCGGTGTAGTTCGTCGTCGTCTGGGCGCTCTTGACGGAGCCGGACGCGATGCGTGCGCTGCGGTCGCCGATTTCCCAGTAGAAGGGCTTGATGGGAGCGCAGTCGTTGGTGGTGCTGTTCGCCGTCGCCGTTGCGGCGGCGACGCGCGCGGCAGTGTCGATCGCCAGCGCATCCGCCGTGCGCGATCCGGCGTCTCCGCTTCCCATGGCCGTACCGGGGTCGGCGGAGTCGCCACCACCACAGGCGGACAGCATCAGGACGAGGATCAGCGAGGCCGGTGCGACGATGAGGGGTGTCTTCATTCATCTCCCATCGGACGCTGCAGTTGCGGTCTTCATGCCGCCATTGAAAGCAAGTGTGAGGCTGGTCACCGGCCGCGTTCGAACGACCTCTCGGGGCACCGCCGCGCGCAAATTCTGCTGGAGAGGCGCACGACCTGACGCGGCGCCGCGGCGGCCCTTCCATCGACGCGTCACGCCCCCGCGATCCCCAAATCCGACGTGCGATGTTCACGCTTGTGTCCGTGGAGGGCGCCCACTTAGGGGGGGTCGCAGGTGCAGTCTCGTGTTACCTTCATGATCCGTGCCGATAGGTTCTCAATGCTGCACTTTCACGCCGCCATGTCCGACTTCACGACCCTTGTCTTCACGCCGGCCGGGCTCGGTGACGTGACTCTGGCGATCTCGGCGAGCCGTGCGGGGGCCGTCGGGGTCTACAACGCCGAACTCGAACCCGATGCGGACCGCGCGCTGGCGTGCCTGAAGCGCCTCGCCGAGCATGCACGCGGCGCGTTCGGCCTCAAGCTCGACCGCTGTGACGACCGACTCTGCGGCGGTCTCGAGACCCTCGGCTCCGGTGGCCTGCCCTGGCTGATCATCGACGCCGAGGCCGCGGGCGGATGCCGCGACCTGATCGCCCGTTTGCGCGAGCGCGGCACCGTCGTGCTGGCCGAAGTCCGAACA
This sequence comes from uncultured Alcaligenaceae bacterium, assembly GCA_964574975.1. Taxonomy (GTDB): domain Bacteria; phylum Planctomycetota; class Planctomycetia; order Gemmatales; family Gemmataceae; genus JAXMAS01. Next base: position 6,309 of record CAZNSL010000212.1, read on the forward strand.
CCTTCGCTGCCCGACGATGACGTGTCAATGATCGTCGACGGATGGGTGGTCAAGGGCAACGAGTCCGGCGGCTTCGTCGGCGAGGACGCGAGTTTCATCCTGCTGCAGAAGTGGCTTCGCCAGACCGACCTCCCGATCTACCTGCGCGGAGGGCTCACGCCGCACGTGGCCGCGGCCGCCAAGGCAGTGGGCGTTGCGGGCGGGGTGCTCGATTCGCAACTGCTGCTGCTGGACGAGGTGCGCCTGCCGGAGCATCTGCGCACCTTGATCGGCAATCTGGCGGGCAGCGAAACGGTGGCCGTCGGGCATGGCGAGGAAGGCGAGTACTTCCGCCTGCTCGTGCGGCCCGGGCATGCCGCAGCGCGCGCCCTTGCCGCTGACTGCGACGGCCTCGGCTACGCGGAACTCGGACCGCGCGTTCAGGGGCAGGTGCGCTGGGACGACCCTGCCAAGGGCCTGCTGCCGATCGGGCAGGATGTCGCGTTCGCCGCGCCCTGGCGCAAGCAGTACCGGCACCTCGGCGCGGTGCTCGCGGCCATCGACGACGCGGTCGCGACGCATGCGCGCATCGCCGTGGAGCGGCGCGCGTTCACCGAAGGGTCGCCACTCGCGCGTGAGCTCGGGATCCGGCTCCCGATCATCCAGGGACCGATGACGCGCGTCTCCGACACCGCCTCGTTCGCGCTGGCGGTGGCCGAGGGCGGCGCCCTGCCGATGGTGGCGCTGGCCATGCTCAAGGGCCAGTCGCTGGAGACGCTGCTGGCAGAGACGTCCGCACAGTTGGGCGAACGGCCGTGGGGCATCGGTCTGCTCGGCTTCGCGCCGCAGGCATTGCTCGACGAGCAACTGTCCGTCGCGGCGAGGTTCAAGCCGCGCTACGCGATCATCGCCGGCGGCCGCCCGGACCAGGCCGTGCACCTCGAGCGTGCCGGCGTGCCGACGTTCCTGCACGTCCCCGCGGCAAGCCTCGTGCCGACCTTCCTGCAGGAGGGCGCGCGGCGCTTCATCTTCGAGGGCCGCGAGTGCGGCGGTCACATCGGCCCGCTGAGCAGCTTCGTGCTCTGGAGTTCGATGGTCGACCGGCTGCTGGCCGAACTCGGGCCGGGCAAGGTGCGGGGCGAGGAGGTCGAACTCATCTTCGCTGGCGGCATCCACGACGCGGTCTCGTCGGCCATGGCGCAGGTCCTCGTGGCGCCGCTGATCGCGGCCGGCGCCAAGGTCGGCATGCTGATGGGCAGCGCCTATCTGTTCACGAAGGAGATCGTCGCCAGCGGTGCGATCGTCCCGCAGTTCCAGCAGGCCGTCCTCGAGTGCGACCATACGGTCAACCTCGAGTCCGGACCGGGCCACGCGAGCCGCTGCGCCTACACCCCGTTCGCGCACAATTTCTTCCGCCAGCGGGTCGAGTTCCGCCGCAACGGGGTCGCGCCCGACGAGAGCCGCCGGCTGCTCGACGACCTGATCCTCGGTCGGCTGCTCATTGCCTCGAAGGGCCGCAAGCGCGACGGGCTCGGCGGCAAGCTGATGTCGCTCGATCCGGCGCAGCAGCACGAGGAGGGCATGTACATGCTCGGCCAGGTCGCGACGCTGCGCGACCAGGTGACGGCCATCGATGCGCTGCACCGCGAGGTCAGCGTCGATGCCCTCGATCTGCTCGCCGGCGGGCTGCCTCAGGCCGAGGCCGTGCGCCGTTCGAAGGCGGGCGGGCCGGCCGACGTGGCGATCATCGGCATCGCCTGCGTCTTTCCGCAGGCGAACAATGCGCGCGAGTACTGGGAGAACATCCTCGCCCGCGTCGACGCGATCAGCGAGATTCCGTCGCACCGTTGGGATTGGCGCCTCTACTACGACGCCGACCGCCAGGCCAAGGACAAGATCTACTCCAAGTGGGGCGGCTTCCTCGCCGACCTCCCGTTCGATCCGCTGAAATACGGCATGCCGCCCAAGGCCATCGAGGCG
>CAZNSL010000213.1:0-8234 GCA_964574975.1 uncultured Alcaligenaceae bacterium
GGAGTTCTCTTCGAGGTTGAACGCCTGTCCGCGGACACCAGCGCGGGTAAACTCGACCATTTCGCCGGCCATGACGCCGCCGAGGCCGTAGACGCGCGCGATGCCGTCGCCGACTTCGAGAACCTTGCCGACCTCGCGGGAGTCGACTTTATGACGGTACTGCGCGATCTCGGTCTCAAGAACCGACACGATCTCGTCGGCGTTGAATCTCATGGCTACTTCTCTCGATAAGTTGATTCTTGATCGCGTGCAGGCGGGCCTTCAGCGACAGGTCGTATAGGTGGTCGCCGACCTGAACCTGCATCCCGCCGATCAGGTCCGGGTCGATAACCTCGACCAGCACCGGCTCGGTCGCGAACGCCTCGCGGGCACGGGCCACGATCCGCTCGCGCTGCTCGTCGGAGAGCGGCACGGCCGTGCGGACCTGGAAGCGTACCCGCTTGTACAATTCGTCCCGCAAATCCCGATACTCGGCCCCGACCGCCCGGACGATGTCGAGCCGTTCGTGGGCGTTGAGGGTCTGTAAAAAGTCGACGAACAGGTCATCCGCCCGGCCCCGGAAAGCGTCGTCGATGACGGCCGCACGACGGTGCCGTGGAATCGCGCCGCTCGTCATCAGGTTCGCCAACTTTCGCGGGTCCTGGTCGTGGTCCACGTGGGCGGGGAACAAACCGTCGAAATGCTCCTGAATCTCGTCGACCTTGTCGGCCTTCTGGGCGTTGCGCAGGAGGGCTTGCGCGTAGACGCGGGCCACCCGCAGGACGTCGATGTCGAAGACCGACGGTGCGACTGTCGGGTCCATGTCCGTTTTAGTTTGCGTTGCCACGCGGGCCTCAGTTGGTGTTCGCGGCTTTCAACTCGCCGAGTGCGTCGTCGATCAGCCGACGATGAGCCGTCTCGTCGAGTTGCTTGCGTAGGGCCATCGACGACACCTGCGTCGCCAAGTCGGCTGCCTTGCCCCAAATCTTCTGGAGGGCTTGGTCGGTCTCGACCTCGATCTCGCGCGTGGCCCGCTCGCGTTCGGCCGCGATCTCGTCCTTGGTCTTGCGAATCTCCTCGTCGCGAAGCGCGGCCGCGTCGCGGCGGGCCTCGTCGAGGAGCGCCCGGACCTCGCCCTGGGCCTTATCCGATTCGGCCTTGAAGTTAGCCCGCATCGCGTCGGCTTCGGACTTCGCCCGGTTGGCTGCTTCGAGCGATTCCATGATGGCGCTTTCTCGCTTCTGTAACCCGGTGAGCATCTTCGGCCACGCCATGCGGTTCAAGAGGAAGAGTAGCCCCCCGAAGATCACCAGCGTCCAGATACCCAAGTCGGCGGTGAGCGACGCGATGGTGCTGATGGACGGCGCGGAGGCATTGTGCAACTCCGTCACGTGTCCGTGAGCAATCAGGTTGTCCAACTCGGCTTTTTCGGCCGGCATCGACAGGTTGAACCCGCGAGAACGATGCTTACCCGCCTCGTCGTGGTAATGGACCGTGTAAACGGCGTTCGCGTGGCCGTGGCCGTCCGCGCCCTTGGCCTTTGCGTCGGCGGCGCGGATGCCGGCGGTCAGGGCGAGAACGGCGGCGAGCAACAATGGCGTACGGAGCCGGCTCATGGGTGGCGTCCTCGGCACCCCGCCCGCCATTCGCGGCGGGCGGGATCGGCGGGTGTCGGATTACGCGAAGAACAGGATCAGCAGGCAGACGATCAGGGCAAAGAACGTCGCACCTTCGAGCAGGGCCGCGATGGTGATCATCGACGCGCCGACCTTGTCGGATACTTCTGGCTGGCGGGCCATGCTCTCGAGCGCGGCCGAGCCGATACGGCCGAACCCGATGCTCGCGCCAACCAGAGCAATACCGGCTCCGAGGCCCGCGCCCAGCGCCTTGCCGGCAAACGTCAGGTGGGTCGCTTCCTGGGCGAACAGCACGGGGGCGGAAGTCAGCAGGGCGGCCACGGCCACGATGGCCAGGCGGGTCATCTTCATTGGGGTCCCTTTCTTGGCGGATCCGGGGTTTGGTCGTCGGTTCGTCTCGCGAGCGTCGCTACTGACACCCGCTCGTCACTCACATGCAAGTCGGTCGAATGGAAACGCTTTCTTATGGCTCAGTGGCTCGGGTGCAAGCCCATCCCCAGGAACAGCGACGTGAGGAACGTAAACACGTACGCCTGGAGGAAAGCCACGAACAACTCGAGCAGGCTCAGGGCGATCACCATCAGCACACTCGCGAACGAAATCGGCCAGAACAGGAACCAGCCCGTGTCCTTGGCCATAACGATAAAGCTGAGGATAAACGCCAGAACGAGGTGCCCGGCAAACATGTTGGCAAAGAGACGCACGGCCAACACGAACGCTTTGATTAAGTGGCCGAATACTTCGATCACGCCGATCGACGCACCGATCAAGAACCCCAACGGGGGCGGGGCCTCGATGTGCGGAAAGTGGTGGGCCACATAGTTACCGAACCCCTGCTTGGCGATTGCGCCCCCATGGATCACAGCGAACGCGAACAGCGCCAACACACCCGTCACGGCGAAACTCGCCGTCGGCGAGCCAAGGAATGGGAATAAGCCGAGCAGGTTACAGAACAGGATGAACAAAAAGACCGTCCACAGGAAAGGGACGTGGCGGTCAGCGTCGTGGTTGCCGAGGGTTGGTTTGGCGATCCGCTCGCGCACAAACGTCAGAAGACTCTCGAATGTATTCCAGATGAACCCCTTCGGTGGTTCGCCGGATTCGGCCCGGTTGGCGATCCGAACGTAAATGAACAGGATCAGACAGGCCGCGATAAGTTCGAGGATCACGAACTTGCTGATACCGAAGGGAAGGTTGAAGCCGACGTGCCCTGTGTCAAAAAGATGCCAGAACGTGCTATCGACGACGTGTTGAAAGGCGTCGGCCAGGAGCATTGGGGGAAAGTCCCTCAATCGGCCCGGCCGTCGTCGGGCCGAGCGGATGTGCTGTGACGGCAAGGACGAGGGCGATCTGGTACAGCACCAGAAGCGCCACCCAGTAACTGACCCCGAAATGGGGCCTCGCTAACAGGTACGCCGCACTGCCGGCCGTAAGGCACCAGCCGAGCCGGACCACAATCCGGCGAACGTGCGTCATCGTCCAACGGTACGCGGAGATTCTAGGGTCGGACGCCGTATCGGCAACCCGCGGAGAGAGCAAGCTAACCGCCAATGGGGCTGCACAGATGGCCGCCGCGACAACGGTACCCCACAATCCGCGGGGACCGTCGATAGCGGCGAGTAGCCCTGCTAGCCCAGCTGCGACAGTCGCAAAAATGGCCGATGCTCGAACCGTCGTCACGGCGTATTCACTCGGTTGAGGACGATCAAATGGTATATCCCCCCGATCAGGCCGAGGAGAGCCCCAAGTATCATGACGAGCGGCATCGTGCCCAATTGAAAGTCGACGAACCAGCCGACGAGTATGGGCGCGACCATTTCTGTCCCGACGGTGCCTAACGTCATAAGGCGTGCGATCATACGTTCGGTCGATTCGGCCATCTCGCCTCCAGGTTTCGGGTAGTCACATACCCATGGCAAGTATTATCGGGCAGACTTCTGGCATTTCCGATCATCCCATGTCTTGCATCGCCTACCGACGCGACAACCCGTTCCGAATCCTCGCTTCACGCTCGGGACGAGCCAATTGGCGTTGACAGAAATAGCCATTTTCTATAGCTTAACGCTAGTTCGGGGACACCGGCCGCACGCCGGTGAGCGAACAGTAAACGTCGTGCGGGCAATCCTTCCGAGGCGGCAAGGCTTGCCTTTTTTCGTTCTCGAAGCGCCACGGGGCGCCGGATTACTCTCCCGTTTTCCCCGCCTGGTAGCCTATCGTTTCCGGTGTCTGGCCGCGACGCGGCGGACGCCAGTCTCGGAACGGACCTCCGAGCGTGGTTCCCACGGACGGATAGCTCTGCTGGTTCGATGATTGGGGCCGGCACCGGCACGGCCCGTGGAGTCGTCGCGTATGGCAAGCGATCCGCTACTCGCCCGTTCCAAGAAACAGCTCGCGGACCTGGCTCGGAAAAAGGGCATCGCGGGCTGGCATTCGATGCGGAAGGATGACCTCTTGAAGGCACTTGCAACGCCAAACGGTAAGACCAAAGTCGCGGTCAACGGCAATGGAAAGAAGCCCGCTCTGGTCGCCGCCACGGCCACCAAGGCAGGCCCGGCCAAACCCGTCCCGAAACCGCAGCGTGCGGCTGCCCGCGACACGTCCTCCGGCACGTCCAGTGCCGAGGAGGCCGTCGAGCGAAGCAAGTACGATGTCGGCGCACCGACCAAGGATTTGTCGTCGAAGCCGTTGAAGGCCATCCCGGACTCCTACGGTAAGGACCGCATTGTTGCCATGGTCCGCGACCCGTACTGGCTGCACGTATACTGGGAGCTGACGCACCAGGCCGTCCAGCGAGCCGAGGCAGCCTTAGGGCAGGACTGGCACGGCTCCAAGCCGATTCTCCGTCTCTTCGACGTCAGCTCGAACGAGACGACCAGCACGTCGGAGTCGTTAGTCCGCGATCTCGATATCCACGGCGGCTGCAACAGTTGGTACATCGAGGTTCAGAACCCGCCGCGTTCCTACCGCGTGGACGTGGGCTACTTGTCGAAGCGCGGGCACTTCTTCGTGCTGGCCCGCTCGAACGTCGTCAGCACACCACGAGCCGGCGTCAGCGATCGGCTCGACGAGAACTGGGCCGACTTCGACACAGCACAGGCCGAGAAGATCTTCGCAATGTCGAGCGGCTACGACACTTCCCACGCCGCCAGTAGCCTGGAATTGAAGGAACTGTTCGAGGAGCGGTTGCGCCGCCCGATCGGCTCGCCGGCCGTCAGCAGCTTTGGGGCCGGGGCTGCACCCGGCAAAGCCCGCAAGTTCTGGTTCCAACTCGATGCCGAGTTGATCGTCTACGGCGCTACCGAGCCGAATGCCCGCGTTACGCTCCAGGGTGAGCCGGTCAAGCTGCGACCCGATGGCACCTTCACGATGCGCTTCAGCTTACCGGACGGTCGACAAATTATCCCAGCGGTTGCATCCTCGGCCGACGGCGTTGAGGAACGGACGATCGTCCTGGCCGTCGAACGCAATACCAAGCAACTCGAGCCGATGATCCACGAGCTGAACGACAACTAACGAACGCCTTTGTTCCACGAGCCGGCGTCGATCACTCGACGCCGGCTTTTTCGTTGCTCCGCCCTGGCGACCGGTCGGGTATCCGCCTACGTTATCCCTTCCCCCGCATTTGCTTGCGCGGCCTGTACGCCGGCGCGGGTTCCCCTCCCTGAGACGCCGTCGATGATCGAAATCACCGAGCGGCTCCGGCGCGTCGCACACGGGCTGTATCTGTCGCTGATTTCGCTCGTACTGTTTGGCGTCGCTGCGTCGATCCTGCTGTTGGGGATCGTCACGCACTGGCGCGAGTCGCTTCGACTCTTATACTCGCGGATTCACGGGCCAGACATCACACTCACCACGACGTCTCAGGAGTTTTCGTCACTCATCGTTCTGGTCAACGTCATTTCTCTGGCCGCGGCGTGTCTGACCGTAATCGGTCACCAACTCTGCCTGGCGACGCCTCCTGAGGTGCCCGGCCGGGGACCACTACGGGCCGCGTTCCTGCTTCAGATCGCCAATATGCTGCACCTGCTCTGGGACCTCTTGGGCCGCCTCGACCTCGCCCCACCGGTGCCGCCACTGGTTTCGTGGGCCGTTTCGGCCGGTTGGCTGGCCGCTTGGGGCCTCTTGTGGCTGTACCTGCGACCCCTCGCGAAGTACATCCGCCGCAAGGACATCAAACAGGACACGCGCGCGTTCCTGCACGTCTACCACAGGCCGGAAGTCGTCGCCCTCGGGGCAATGTGCGCGTTGGGGTGCGGTCTCGTCTATCACCAGGGCCTATTACCGTGGCAGGGGGCGGCCCTCGCCTTCGGGTTCGTTGTGTTGGCGGCGTTCTTCGTGCGATTCGGCTGGCTGTTGCGACAGGTGCAACTCGCTACGATCACTTACGCCGAATTGCTCGTGCCGCGCGGTGGAGTGTAACCCTCGCCGCGACGGTTCTCCGTACGACCCTTGCGTTCCCGTGTGGGTCGTGGCACCATGAATGTAATGTTATCCCCCGCTGACGCCGAGCTAACGCTGGTCCGTTACGCTCACCGAGCGATGGCGACGACCTTCGAGGTGCTGCTCCCGTGGGGTACGCCGCGCGGCGACGCACTGGCTGCCGACGCCGCGTCCCTCATCGACCGACTGGAATCCCAACTGACCGTTTTCCGCGACTCTAGCGAAGTCAGCCGGCTGAACCGCACCGCCGCGGCTGCGCCGGTCCCAGTCGAGCGTGGCCTTTTCGAGCTGCTCGCCCTTTGCGGTCGTTTGAGCGCGGACACCCGCGGTGCGTTCGACGTGACGGCAGGGCCGCTCATCAAGGCGTGGGGCTTCTATCGACGCGCTGGCCGCGTGCCGTCCGACGCCGAGCGCGACGCAGCACTAGCCAGCATGGGTATGGATCACGTTGCACTCGATACCGAACGCCGTGCAGTGCGATTCGGCCGCCGCGGCATCGAGATTAACCTGGGATCGATCGGTAAAGGCTACACCCTCGACCGCGTCGCTCGCCGGCTCGGGCGGCGTTGGCACATCAACTCGGCCTTGTTGCACGGCGGCACAAGCAGCGTCCTGGCCCTCGGCGCGCCGCCGCACGACCCGCACGGCTGGCTCGTCGGTCTCAAAGACCCGCGCCAACCGAGTCGCCGGCTGGCGATGATGCGACTCCGTGACCGAGCGATGGCCACGTCGGGGGCGACGTTTCAGCATTTCACCTACAATGACCGCACGCTCGGCCATTTGCTCGATCCGCGCACTGGCTGGCCGGCAGAGGGCATCGCGGCTGCGACGGCCTTCGCACCGAGCGCCGCCGAGGCGGACGCGCTGGCGACGGCGTTCTACGTCCTCGGCCCGGACGGTACGGCCCGGTACTGTGCCGACCACCCCGACGTGGCCGCCGCGATCCTGCCGGACGGGCCGGACGCCGAACTCGTGACCTACAACCTCGCGCCGGGCGACGTGCTGCCCGGCGGCGAGTCCGACCCGCCGGCCGACGACGCACTCTGGGACCTCGCATGACACGCATCAACGGCTGGGGCTGTTTCTTCCTGGTGACGCTACGCCTCGTCATCGGCTGGCACTTCCTGGTCGAGGGCGTGCATAAGATCGCGTCGCACCATCGCGGCCCGACGGCCACGAACACACCTTGGAGCGGCGAGGGCTTCTTCCGCGAGGGCATCGGTCCAGCCGCGCCGTACTACCGCGAGTTCCTCGGCATCGACGACAAGCCGGCCCTGGCCCGGCTCCGCGCCGAAGGAAAACAACTCCCCGACGCACTCAAGCGCGAATGGGACGACTACGCCACCCGCTTCGCCGAACACTACAAGCTCGACGACGCTCAGAAGGCCGCAGCCATCGCCAAGCTCGGCGTGGCCAAGGCGCAGACCGCTGCGTGGCTGACGGGCGAAGTCCCGACCGAGGTCAAAAAGGCGGTTGCCTGGGGTACCGTCGATGTGAAGCAGACGGTGACGCAGCGACTCGCCGAGTACGACGCAAAAGTCAAGGAGCTCGACGAGGCCTTGACCGGCAAGCTGCCGGCGTTTAATGCCGATGTGGAGAAGGGTCGCCTCCGTGTCCTCAAGGGCGACGCGGCGCGAATCCTCAACGATCTACTCGCCGACCTCGATGCCCGCACCGCGGCAATGCACGGCGACCTCGCAACGGTGCTCACCCCCGAACAGAAGCAGCAGCCCGCGATGACGGAGGTGCAGCCGCTGCGAGCTGTCCAGGTGCTCGACACGGTGACGATGTGGACCCACGCGATCCTCGGCGGCTGTCTGCTGCTCGGCCTGTTCAGTCGCTTCGCCAGCTTCCTGCTCGCAGGGTTCCTGCTGCAAGTCGTGCTGATCGCACCACCGCTGCCGTTCGCGCCGACGCCGCCTGGCGCACGAGGCCACTACCTCTACGTCGACCTGTATACCATCGAGATGGTCGCACTTCTCGCCCTGGCCGCGATCCCAACCGGCCGCTGGTTCGGTGTCGATGCGATCCTGCACTACTTCCGCAGCCGCAAGGCCGGCGAACGTGCCGCGGCCGCGCCGAACCGTCGGGCGTCGAACTTCGAATACCCCGCGCCGCGGGCATAAACCCCGTGGGGTGGGACGAGCTTGGCGAGTCCCACCGGGAACGCACCGCGAC
>CAZNSL010000214.1:0-8192 GCA_964574975.1 uncultured Alcaligenaceae bacterium
TGATCTGAACAGGATCCCAACAACTATGCCAGCGACAATGAGTGATAGCCCTGTCGGTAAAGCGAATCGTTCCAGCACCGTAGCGCTCAAGATCACGAAAATTCCCAGGCCCACCACTCCTCCGACGATTGCCGCGGCCACGTATGACGCGATGCCACGCCTACGCAATGAGAGGAATGCAGGAACTCCAACCAAAAGTATGGCTAACAAAGTTGTGCCGGACGCGAGTAGCCAAACAGGTCCGAACATCGCATCGAGCGGCATCTCGCGATTTACGTTGCCGAGCGCGAATCCAACTAGTCCGTAAACCCCTGGAGCGAGAACGACGCAGACAATTGTCGCTATTACCACCCGGAGAATGGTGCGCACAGGACGCAAGTTGCTAGTCGCCGTCATTGTCGTAACTCGCGCCAGTTCCGAAGTCATAGTTTCCACCGTAACAGCCGGGCCCCGAGCCACACTCGCTGAAGCATTCATTGTGGTAGCGATTGATGCACGAGAGTCGGGTGCAAACGCCGGACCCGCAATCTGCCGCCTTTTGGCACTGTGCGGTCGATAGCGCTTCCGCGTCCTTGCGCACGAGACATTTTCTGATGCAGTTCAGTTTTGAGGTGTTTTGCAGTCCGCACATGTCCGTCAGAAGATTGACACCGAGGTGACCGCCTCGACAGATACGCGCTGCTGTCCTGTGGTACTTGCAGCCCTGCGAACGTGCGACTTGGTCGTAGTACGCGCATGGGCTGTAGTCTTGCAGAGCCCAATCTTCGACGCGCACTCTCCCCCATTGGCCGTCTGGATCAACACGCGAAATCGGATTCCCGCCAACGTAAGCGTATGTATTGATCCCGCCCTGTAGTCCAATCGGATCGCTCTGCACATACCGGCCGGTACCGGGCTCATAGTCCCGGAAGTAGTTGTAACTCAGCCCACTCTCCTCCGCATACTGCCCCGGAAACCGGTGCTTGACGACGACGGCCTGCCCATTGCCATCCGGATCGGTATTGGGCGCTCCATCCCCGAACGACCGGTAGTCCCCCTTCCAGGTCACCACGCCCGCCGTGCTGGTCCCGCGCCTTGGCGTCTGCAGCCGGTCGCTGTGCAGGTAGGTCGTCGCCGTCGCAGTGGCCTGCTGGATTGGCGCGTAGTCGCCCGGCAGGTAGGCGTAGCGCACCGTGCGATTTCCGGCCACGTCGTACTCGGCCGCGATGCGGTCGCCAGCCCACAGGTAGTAGGCGGTGGTCTCTGTGGAGTTGATGCCGGTGACCTTCTCGGCGTGCATGCGGATGCGACGGCCCTGCGGTTCGTGGGCGTAGTCGAGGTAGGTCGAGAGGCTCAGCGTTTCCGAGGCCCAGTAGACCGGCCGATTGGTCGCGTCGTACTGCGCGCCGACAGTCAGGCCACCCCCGCCGACGCGCCCGACCAGGCTGCCGTCGGCATCGTAGGTGTTCGAGCTGTAGCCGGGCGAGACGGTCATCCGGTTGTTGGCGTCATAGACGTAGGCGTTGGCATTGAAGGGCAGCTCGCGGTTGCCCAGCGGGTCGTAGAGATAGTTCTCCGCCGCCAGCCCCGTTACCGCCGGGTAGGTGCCACTCGTTAGCCGGTCGAGGTCGTCGTAGCCGTAGTCGTACACGCCCTGGGTGGTAGTGATGGTGTCGACGTTGGACACCGCGTCGTAGGCGTAGTCCCAGCGCTCGAGTGTCGCGCCGCCGGGGGCGGTGAGTGTGATCACGTCGACGTTGCCATTGGCCAGATAGGTCGTGCCCTGGCTGGTGCCATTGGGGTAGGCCAGGTTGGTGCGCTGGTCGGCCTCGTTGTGGGTGACCGCGACGCTCGCGCCAGCGGGCAAAGTGGCGCCCGAGAGGCGGCTGCGCGTGTCGTAGGCGTAGCTCGTGCTCAGGACTTCGCCGGTCGAGGCATTGCGGATGCCCTCGGACTGCAGGTTGCCGTAGCGGTCCCAGGCCTGGTCGACCCAGATGCCGGCGGCGGCGCCGGGGATGTAGTGGGCGCGGGTGCTCTGGGCTCGATCGAGGAGGTCGTAGTTCGCGCTCCACAGGGTGCCGGCCTGGATCGAGTCGTCGGAGACGGCGGTCAGGTTGCCGCGGTTGTCGTAGGTGTAGCCGATGGTGCGCAGCGGCGTGGTCGCCGCCGCATCGGCGTAGTGGCGCGATTGCAGCAGCGGGCCCCAGGGATGGTAGTCGTGCCGGACCAGCTGGCCACGGCTGTTGGTCCAGGTCTTGAGGCGGTCGCGGTCGTCGTAGGCGTAGCCCAGCGTTTGGCCCATCGGGCGGGTTTCGCTCAGGCGGCGCGACAGGTTGTCGTAGGTGTAGTTCGTGACCTGGTTGGCGCCGTCGGTGACCCGGGTGAGGTTGCCGGCAGCGTCGTAGCCGAACGTGGTTACCACGCTCGGCGTGACGCCCTTCTGCTCGGTGCCGATGAGGCGGTTGAGATCATCGTAGGTGCTCAGCGTCTGCCGGCCAAGTGCGTCGATCGTGCTGGTGCGGTTGCCGGCGGCGTCGTAGGCGTAGGTGGTGGCGTGGTTCAGCGGATCGGTCACGATCACCAGCTGGCCAGTCTGGTCGTATGTGTACTGCGTCGTGCGATCAAGGGCGTCCTTGCGCTTGATCACGTGGCCCACCGAGTCGTGGACCAGCGTCTCGAAGACCGGGAACTGGCCGCCTTCGCTCTTGCGTTCCGTAGCGGTGCGTCGGCCGCGACCGTCAAACACGTAGCGGGTGATCCGGCCTTCACCGTCGGCTGTCGTGCGGCCGGTTTCGGTCTGCGTGAGCAGGTCGTCCTGGTAGGTGTAGACCGTCTTCTGGCCGAGCGCATTCGTGGTGGTCGTCAGGCGCCCGAGGTCGTCGTGCTCGTAGGTCGTGATCGGGCCGGACGCCACCGTGCGGGTCGCCATCTCGTTGTCGGCATCGTAGGTCAAATCCTGCGCAAGCTGCGGCAACAGGCCGTTGGTCGGCGAGAAGTAGTCGATGCTGATCGGAAACGGTCCTGAGCCGTAGGTCTGCCTGATCTCGATACCATCGGGGAGCACGGTGCGCTCGAGGCGGCCCTTGCTGTCGTAGTGGTGGGTCGTCACGACCGCCTCGGTGCCGCTGAGCCGGCGCTTGATCTCCTTGAGCTGCAGCGGTCGGTTGGAGGCGTCGCGATGGTACGTGTACTCAGTGCGGAAGACGCCAGGCTTTGCGGGATCGGTCGACGTCGATTGCTCGCTCGCGATCCGCCCCTGGTCGTAGGTGTAGGTCTTGGTGACCGTCTCGGCCGGGTTGGCGCCCACCGCATCGAGCGTGACCGCCTCGGTCAGTACCCGCGCCTCGCTGTCGTAGGTGTAGTCGCGGGTCTGGATGGCCGAGAAGGCGCCGGGGCCCGAGATCTCGACCTTGTTGCGCCGCAAACCGACGTCGTACCCATACCGTGCCTGATTGCCCAGCGGGTCGACGACGAACTTGATGCGCCCGTCCGGATAGTACGTGTAAGTCGTCGTCGCCGTGTGCAGTGTCTGGCCTAGCTCGTTCTTGACGATGCGCGAGACGGAGCGGATCGGATCAAAGCTGATCGGTGGATCGGTGTACGTGAAGGTCAGGACGTCGTCACCGAAGGTTTGGGTCTGTACCCGCCCGTGGGCATCAAACACGTTGACATGTGCCATGACGCCCGTTCGCGTACCGCGCTGGATCGACGTCAGATTGTGGCTGTCGAACGGATCGTTGTACTGGTAGACGTGGCTAAACCCTGCTGGAGCGTCGACGCGCACGAGGTTGCCCCGCGTGCCGGAGCCAAGAACGTCGTGCGTATAGGTCGCTGTGCGGCCGTCGTTCGAACGCACCTGCTGCAACCGACCGGTCGACGGGTTGTAGGTGAAGTCGACATAGACTCCGGTGAGCGAGTTGTCGGCCGCACGCTCTTGAATGCGCGTGACGCGCGGCAGGTAGGCGATCACGCGCGGCACCTCGGGCTCGACCGCTTTCGGCGTGGTGCCAGTCAGTGGCAGCTTGCCGGCTGCATCGTAGATGAACTCGTGGCTGAAGCCACTGACGTCGTACTCGCGTACCAGTCGGCCGTCGGCGTCGAATACGTCGCGCGTGCCATCGTAGTAGCGGAACCCGAACGAGCCGTCGCCGTTGGCGGTCAGTTGGCCCTGAGTTCGATCGATCGGTGTCTGGTAGGCGCCAGCGTTCTTGGTGAAGCGCGAACGGATACCGCAGCCCGAGCGGATCACGACGGAATCATCCGGGTACTCGAACAGGGCGCGGTCGTGCGCAAAGGCCCAGCCATAGCCAAGGTTGCTGTCGTAGGTCGAGCCACTGTTGTAGCGGCGGATGACCCGGATCGGGAACGTGCTCTTGGCAACCAAGTCTAGCTCGGACAGACGCTCCGAGCCGTCCCAAAGCAGAACTGGGTCGCCGGCGGTGCCATCGCCAAAGCCAGGGCCTGCGCCCGGACCTGAGCCACCGCCACCTCCACCCCCGCCCCCGCCCCCGCCTCCGCCGCCAAAGCCTCCGAATCCACAGCATTTGTTGTGGCACGGCGGATCCTCGCTCGGTGGCTGCTCCTCCGTCGGGTCCGGCGTGACATACCCGCCCATTGCAGACGAAGCCCACAGCGTCGCGCCGAGCACCAGGGCCTTGATCACACCCGCCCGGCAGCCCCGCAGGGCAAGGTTCAAGTCGAACATTTACGTGTCTCCAGTCGGTCGGCGCGCGAGATGCACGATCGCGGATAGCTGTTGGTTATCGGGAAAGGTGAAGGGCGCCGCGATAGGTCGTCACGGCGCCCGTCGCGTTGCTGGTTGCCCGGATCATGAAGTTGAACTGGCCCTCGTCACCGGTCCGAATACGATTGATGTCCTGAACCAGGAACCCGGTGTAGGCTTCGGCATAGTCGGTGTTGGCTTGTCGCGCTTGGGACTCGATGAGGGAAATGGCCACCGCCGAGTTGAAGTTGGTCTCGTTGGGCACGATCCCCGGCGGCAGCAGACGGATCGTGACCGACGCTGCTTCATTCAGCCGATACCTGATGGACGAGACCTGGTCGTAGCTGTGCGTGAGCGCGAAGGGGTCCGCCTTCACCTCCAGCCAGGGAGCGCTGCCATTGCCCTGACCCACGAGGGTGGGCATGCCCTGATCGACCGCGACCAACGTCGGGAACACTGCGTAATCGCAAATCATGGCGTGGGTGCTCGTCGGAATGATCACGCCATCCGGACCGCGCCCGTCCCATGTGAACGTCGCAGGCAGAGCACTCACTGCGACTACGGGATGAAAGACTGGGAAACTGTACGGCAGGAGTTCGTGGCGAGTCCGGACCAGAACCGGCGTGTTCGGTGACAGGCCAGCGGGAACTGGCGGCGTGATGGTGATGCCGCGATTCGCGTACGGATTGAAGTCAACGTCGTTCCAGCCGCTGTTCGCATTCCCCGGCCTGGGAATCTCGACTCGGTTCACCAGGTCCGGTACCTGGTCCGACTGCGTACCGTTGGTCGCGAGTAGATCGATGCGGAAAGCCGTACCCGAGACGACCTGACTCTGTGGAGGCTGACCAACTGGCTCGCCGTAACCGTCCCAGGACAGGCTGTACGTGCCCGCCGTGGCGTAGTTGGCGGTGAGCGTCCTCACCGTCTGGCATTGCGGGTAGCTCCGGCACGTGTCGCCGCCACCCGTTGACGGTGCGCAGTCCGGTGGCTCGACGATCGTCGCGGTGACGCTCGCCGGTGCGTTGAGTGTGAACTGGACGACTGCGGGCTGTGGCGTCGGCGTCTGGCGAGGCTTCGCCGTCCATTGCTGCATGGCCACGTTGAGCAGCGCGACGACCGGCTGGCCGCCGGGTCCATCGCGGTAGCCAAAAATGTCCAACATCGGCGCAGTGGCGGGACTGTCCGGGCGGTGGAACAGGCTGGCTTCGACCGCAACGCTGTTCGATGAACCCCAGTACGTGTCGCGCGCGCTGATCGTGGTTGTCGCCGCATTCGCGAAGGTGTTGGCGTATGCGTTGTACTGCGTGTTGAGGTAGATGCTTGCTCCGGAGATCACCGGAGCTGGATTGCTGGCCACGTTCACGCCGTCGCCGATGATCTCTACGCCACGACGGTTGGCAGTGATCGTATTGCCGACGCCAAGAGTCGGCGTGCCCTTGATGCCAACGCCCACCCCAATGTCGTTGTCGCGAATGATGGATTGCGTCACGGAGCCGGTGGTCTGGTCGAAGTGGATTCCGGAGGCGGCATGGCGAACGTCGCCATACGTCATGTTCATCAATCCCGCGGCGAGCGTTGAAGGGTCACGCGTGACCTTGATTCCAGCCCAGTCGCCAGCCGCCGGAGTTACCCGGCCAGACTTGAACGTGACAGGTTGCGCGGAGGAACCGTTGACCGAAATCGCGCCTCCCTGGGCTTCGATGGCGTGCGCAGACCCTCCCGACAGCGGCGCATCGACTAGCACCTGCGCACCTGCCTCGAACGTCACCGCGGCCCCACCCATCACATACGAAGGGCTTGCGAGGTGATAGGTCCCGGCCCCGTACTCGCGAGTCGTGCGGATCGCGGGCGAGATATAGCCGCCGTTGAAGAGGGGGCGGACAGTCGCGCCCGTGAGGGCAGTGATGTGATTCACAAGCGCGTAGTACATCTGGTACTCGGGTGCGACGTCCGTCCGATCGAAGATCCGCGACAGGATGGTCGGGTTGCTGGTCGTGTCCCACCAGTTGCCCGATGCGTTGATCGTCAGGTTGCTGACGGCAGGGTGAAACTGCCCTACCCGGATACCCATTCCGGTCCCGAGCAGCGCGTTGCCGTTGATCAATGGGCTGTAGGTGGTCGCTGCCACCAATTGCCCATTGGTGTCGACCGCGCCCTCGACGCGGAGTGCGTCCCCGTTGCGCCTGATCCAGTTTCCGGGGCCGATGGCGATCGACGGGCTATGCGCCTTGATCAGGATTCCGGTGATGTTGTCCTGGACCATCGAGTTGCGGACGGCTCCAGATCCCTGGGCCGATCCGACGCGTGCAAACGTGACTGCGGTCGTAGCGCGTTCCACCACCGCGTTCTCGACCAACTGGTTCGACCCGCGAAGCTCAAGCCCCGCCCACCGGCCGGTATCTGGGTTGGTGCCGGTGAGCACGACCGGATTGTTCGCCTTGCCTCGTACCCAAAGGCGGCCGGTGGCGACGATCTTGGAACTGGGCTTGAACCAGACTTCGACGCCCGGCTGAATCGTCAGGGAACCGGCCGCCGCGATCGTGATCGTGCCGTCGGCAACGTAGTAGTGGTTCTGGCTGCGTGTCAGGACGGTTGCCGTGGCGATCGACCAGTTGACCGGCAGGTATGCAGGCCGGGTGCCGGTGAAGACCACGATTCGCGCCGCCGATGGTGCGCTTTCGGCGGTATCAAAGGTGGTCGCGTGAATCGTGTTGCTCGCGTCCATCAGCGGTACCGTCGTGGCGTAGGTTCCACCTGTCGCGGTCGTGGAGCTGACAAGGTCGCCGTTCACGTATAGGCGCACCGTTACTCCGCTGGTCGCCGACCCCGACACACTGATGGGGTTGTTGGAGGTCGGCGACGTAGGCTGGTTCAGTGACGGGGGCGGCGCCGCCAACGTGACGGAGCTCCACGCGACCAAGGCAATGGCGAGAGTCGTCGCTAGCACGCCTGAAAGTCCGACTTTGATCTTCGCGTTCGGCATGAGGCGTCCTTGAGTGGGGATTGTCGGAAGGCCATTCGGGCGAAATGGGCCGGCAGATTCCGCTACGAAACTGAACATCCTTGCCGGATCCCTCCGTCGGGCCGTAGATGGGTGGTGCCGGGGCTCTGTCGCGGGCATGTAGACCCAAACGGCCTTTCGGCCAAAGTCCCGCCAAGTCGCCTTGGGGCCGGACAACTGCCGTATCGCCGGGTGCCGCCGACCGGGTTGATGCCCCCTCCGTAATCCCGGAGGCACGGTCGACGAGGGGCGCAGTGATCGTCCGCGATGCGGCACTGCGCACTGGTGAGTCAAGGGCACGAGCCCGGGAGTCACCGGTCGCGGCCGAAGGCAGTCCCACAGGGCAAAGCCCGGCGTGATCCACCCTGCGATACCCTTGTCGCATGACCGCGGGCCCCACATTCCGCCTCAACGGTGCGGACGTCTCGCTCACCGGCACCGAGCCCACCGAGTCGCTGCTGCGCTGGTTGAAGCGCCAGCACCTGCACG
>CAZNSL010000215.1:0-8185 GCA_964574975.1 uncultured Alcaligenaceae bacterium
GGCGGGTCCTGGTTCGGGTCGGGACGGCCGAAGCTGTCGAGGAACGGCGAGCGGCCGCGTACCGTCCACAATTCCATCGCCCGCGATCTCGTCGGCATCGCGGCGAACGTCTCCGGCACGCCGGTGATATCGCAGACCGCATCGAGCAATACCTCGGCCCGCAACCGCTGCCGATAGTGCCGCGAAAAATTGCGCTGGTCGCCGGCGTTCGCGCCGACCGGCTTCGACGACAGGGCGTAGGCGTGCGACGACAGGATCGTCTTGAGCAGTTTCTTCAAGTCGTGGCCGTTGGCGCGAAAGTCGGCGGCCAGGGCGTCGAGCAGCGGGCCGTTGGACGGCGGGTTGGTCGCCCGCAGGTCATCGACCGGATCGACGATGCCGCGACCCATGAGGTCGGCCCAGACGCGGTTGACGATCACCTTGGCGAAGGTTGGGTTGTCCGGGGCCGTGACCCAGTCGGCCAGCGCCTCGCGCGGGTCGCGCTCGCCCAGTTCCGGGGCCGGGGCTGCCAGCGGCTTCGGACGCATCACCGCTCCCGTGACCGGGTGGTAGACTTCGCCCTTGGACGCCAGCGTTAGTGCCTCCTCACCGCCGGAAATCGGCGGAGACAGCCCGGTCCCCAGGTGGCCGATCCGGCCGAAGTACGCCGCGAAGCCGTAGAAGTCGTCCTGACCCCACGCCTCGAACGGGTGGTGGTGGCACTTCGCGCAATCGAGCCGAACGCCGAGGAACAACTGGCTGACGACCGACGCGATCTCGTCCGGTTCGCGGCGGTCGCGGAGAACGACCGTGGCCCCGTTCCGGAACGTGCTACCCTTGGCCGTGAGCAGTTCGCGGACGAAGCGGTCGTAGGGCAGGTTGCGGCGGAAGGCGTCGCGCAGCCAGGCGTCGAGGTTGTAGACGGCCTTGATGCCGACGCGGTAGGGGTTCGGTCGCAGCAGGTCGGCCCACTTGTTCGCCCAGAAGTCGGCATACTCGGGTCGGTTCAGCAGGCGGTCGATCAGCTTGGCGCGTTTGTCCGGAGCGGTGTCGGCGAGGAACGTCCGCGCCTCGGCGGCCGTTGGCAACCGGCCGATGACATCGAGATGAGCGCGGCGTAGGAACGTGGCATCGCCACACGGCACCGATGGTGGCAGGTTGAGCCGGCGAAGTTGGTCCCAGATCGGGCCGTCGATGACGTTGGCCCGTGGCAACTTGGCGTACCGTTCGTCCGTCGTCGGCCCAGGCACGGGCAGGGCCACGCGGCAGACGGCGAACGAATCCATAAACCGGGTTGTGACGGCGACCTCGCCCGGCAGTGGCCCGGCCGCGATCAGGCCATTCGCATCGACGTTGGCGAGTACGCTTTCGTTCGACTGAAACATCGCCAGGTGCGTGACGTCGGCGGTCGAACCGTCCGAATAGCGGGCGACAACTCGCAGTTGCACCTTCGCCCCCGGCGTCAGGGTACAGTCGGCCGGATCGGCAACGATACCATCTAGTTTCGGGGCGTCGGCCGGCGACCGCGGCATGCCGGCGACGAGCCACGCCCGCACGGTGTCGTAGGCCGCGCCGGTGAGGCGCTTACCGCCACCGTGCGGCACTTCGGCGGCGGCCTTACGCAACAACAAGCTGGATTCGGGGGCCGCGGGAAAGACGCGGCGACCGCGCGCGTCGTGGGCGATGGCGTGGTAATCGAAGTCGGGATCGAAGCCCAGAAGCGACAGTTGGAATCCGTTCTGACCGCGGGCCTTGCCGTGGCACGCACCGGCATTGCAGCCGAAACGGGCCAACAGCGGCATCACGTCGCGCTCGAACGTCGGCGGGTCGGCACAAACGGTCGAACCGGCGACGGCAGCCAGGAATAACGCGAATCGGAACATGGCAGGCGGGGGGGAAGGAAAGGGCGCTGGCGGGTTCACTGGCAGGTTACACACCACGATAACCCGACCGCCATCGCCCGGCAAGTCGGGAGTGTGCGCGCGGACAGTCGAGCGGGTTCACTCGTGGAGACAAATGTGGCCCACCGATGTAACCGGCCGTCATAGAACACTCGGAAACCTCTTCCCCCGGGGCCGTCAATGTCCGTATCCGACCCGAAGTTGCCGCCGCGCCTGGTGTCCGCCGATGCCTTCCGCGGCTTCGTCATGCTCCTGATGATGGCGGAGGTGCTGTCGATCGGCAAAGTGGCGAAACAGTTCCCCGACAGCCCGACCTGGCAGTTCCTGCGCTTCCACACCAGCCACGTCGAGTGGGTCGGCGGGTCGTTGCACGACATGATCCAGCCATCGTTCAGCTTCCTCGTCGGCGTCGCCCTACCCTATTCGCTCGCCAACCGACTCGGTCGCGGTCAGTCGCGGCTGGCCCTGTTCGGCCACGCGCTCTGGCGGTCGGTCGTTCTGATCGCGCTCGGCATCTTCCTGCGCTCGGTCGGCCGACCGCTGACGCTCTGGGAGTTCACCGACACGCTTTGCCAGATCGGCCTGGGCTACCCGTTCTTGTTCCTCCTGGGCCTGGCCCGTCCGCCCATCCGCTGGCTGGCGCTCGTCGCCATCCTGGTGGGCTATTGGCTGTTGTTCGCGCTTTACCCGTCGTCCGGCGGCGACTTCGTGTCGCACTGGGCGAAGAACGCGAACGTCGCGTCGGATTTCGATCGTTGGTTCCTGAACCTGTTCCCGCGCACGGAGCCATTCGAGGCGTCCGGCGGCGGCTACGCGACGCTCAGCTTCATTCCTACACTCGGCACGATGATTCTCGGCCTGATCGCCGGCGACTGGTTGCGTCGCGACTGGCCGGCCGGGCGAAAGATCGCGCTCCTGGTCGTCGCGGGTCTCGCCGGCATTGCCGCCGGCTGGGCACTCAACGAGTACGGCATTTGCCCGGTGGTGAAGCGCATCTGGACGCCGTCGTGGGTGCTGTGGAGCGGCGGCATCTGCTTCCTGATCCTGGGAGCGCTTTTCGCCGCGATCGACGTTGGAGGTGTACGACGGTGGGCGTTCCCGCTCGTCATCGTCGGTATGAACTCGATCGCCATGTATTGCCTGGCGCATCTGATCGACGAGTTCATCAGTGCCACGCTGACGACGCACTTCGGCACGAGTGCCTTC
Source organism: uncultured Alcaligenaceae bacterium (assembly GCA_964574975.1). Lineage (GTDB taxonomy): Bacteria > Planctomycetota > Planctomycetia > Gemmatales > Gemmataceae > JAXMAS01. Next base: position 3,087 of record CAZNSL010000215.1, read on the forward strand.
AAGGTCTTCGGCGATGTCTACGAGCCGCTCGTCCGCGGGGCGGCCGTCCTGGCCGTGCTGTGGCTGATTGCATTGTGGATGTACCGGCGGCGGCTGTTCTTGCGGGTGTAGCGTGCCATTCCGGGCCAATCGACGCTTTGATATGATTTTCCCTTCGTGCCGCACGCGGCCGATCCACGGAGGCCGTCGTTGAACCTGCTCGACCTCATCAACCGCCGCGGGCAGATGGGCCGGCTCGCGGAGATTATCCGCGTCCTCGCCCGCTACGGGCTGGCCGACTGGCTCAAGCGCGTGCCGCGCGAGGAGATTCGCAACCTCATCGCCGCTCCCGAAACGCGGGCACTCGCCGAGTTGACGCACGAGGCCCGTATCCGGCTGGTACTCACCGAACTCGGTCCCACGTTCGTCAAGCTCGGCCAAATCCTCAGCACCCGCGCCGACCTGATCGGCCCCGAACTCGCGGCCGAGTTACGGCAACTGCAATCCGCCACGCCGACCGACCAACCCGACGTGGTCCGTCGCATCATCACCGAGGAGCTCGGCCAGCCGCCCGAGCGCTTGTTCGCCGCGTTCGAGCCGGTTGCATTCGCGTCGGCATCGCTCGGCCAGGTTCACCGCGCTCGCCTCGCCGACAGCCGGCTAGTCATCGTCAAGGTGCAGCACGACGGCACCGAGGAACGCGTCCGGCTCGACCTCGAACTCATCCTGCTTCTGGCCGGCTGGCTCCAGGACCACCTCGCCACGGCTCGCCCATATCAGCCGGTGAACACGGCCCGCGAGTTCCGACGGACGCTATTGCGCGAACTCGACTACACGGCGGAGCGGCGCAACATGGAGGCGTTCGCCAAAAACTTCGACGGCGATGCCTCGGTCCACATCCCGACCGTTTACCCGGAATTGAGCAGCCGGCGCGTCCTGACGATGGAGGAACTCGTCGGCGTGTCGGGCGAGAAGCCGGAGCTGCTCGCCGCGGCGGACATCGACGCGAACGAGTTTGCCCGCCACGCGGCGAACATGTTCCTGGAGATGATCTTCCGCGACGGCTTCTACCACGCCGACCCGCACCCCGGCAACGTTATGGTTCTGCCCGGCGGCGTGGTCGGCGTCCTCGACTGCGGCATGGTCGGCCGCATCGACGACGCCCTGCGCGAGTCGTTCGAGGAGTTGTTGCTTGCCTTGACCGGCCGCGATTCCGAGGCGTTGAGCGAGTTGCTGCTGCGACTGGGCGCGGCCCCGCCGAGCGTGGACCGCTCCGGCTTCCGCGCCGATGTCGGTGAATTCCTGGCCGAGTACGGCTCGCAGCCGCTCGGCGACTTCGACCTGGGCGGGGCGTTACGGGAGTTGACCGACATCGTCCGCCGGCACCACATCATCCTACCGTCGGGCGTGTCGCTGTTGCTCAAAACGCTCGTCATGCTCGAAGGCACCGGCCGGATGTTCAGCCCCGATTTCAACCTCGCGGAATTGCTCCAGCGCTACCACGTCCGGGTGGCGGCCAATCGGCTCGATCCGCGCCGTTGGCTCCTCAAGGCGCGTCGCGTCGGGCGCGACTTGGATCGGCTGATCGCCCACGGCCCGCGAGACATTGCCGACATCCTCGACCGGGTACGCGACGGGACGTTCGAGGTGCGGCACCAGCATCACCGATTGGAGGTGACCGTCAACCGTCTGATCGCCGGGATGCTGACGGCGGCCCTGTTCGTTGGGTCCAGCTTCGTGTTGGGTCACTCTGTGCCGCCCTTGATCTACGGCGTGTCGTTATTCGGTGCGGCCGGCTGCGCGGCTGCAGTGGCGATGGGCGCGCGCCTCCTCCGAACCGTGTCGCGCAACGACTGGTCTGGCTGACGGGTCGTCGAATGCGAACGTGGAACGGGCGACCGGCAGCGCACCTGGGCGTAGCGACAAGAAACGCCGACAATAGCCCGCGTCGTCCGCCTGAAGCCGAGGCTGCCATGTCCCGCGCTATCGTTGTCTTGCTCGCGTTGATTGCCGCACTCCGCGCCGATCTGCCGTCCGAGCGCTGGTCGGCCGTGCGGGCCAATCGCTGGCTCGACGAGCGAGGCTGGCTCGTCGGCTGTAACTACATCCCCTCGACGGCGATCAACCAGCTCGAAATGTGGCAGGCCGACACGTTCGACCCCGCGACCATCGACCGCGAACTCGGCTGGGCCGAATCTCTCGGGTTCAACTCGGTGCGCGTCTTCCTGCACGACAAACTGTGGGAGCAGGATTCGGCCGGCTTCCTCGACCGCATCGACAAGTTCCTCGCCATCGCCGACAAGCACAAGATCGGAGCGATGCTGGTGCTGTTCGATTCCGTCTGGGATCCGCACCCGAAACTCGGTCGGCAGCGTGCCCCGAAGCCGGGGTTGCACAACAGCGGTTGGGTGCAAGGCCCCGGCGCGGACATCTTGGCCAACCCGTCGAAGCACGACGCGCTGAAGGCTTACGTCGTCGGCATCGTCGGCCGGTTCAAGGACGACAAGCGGGTCCACGCCTGGGACGTGTGGAACGAGCCGGACAACACTAACGTCCCTGCCTACGCCAAGCTCGAGCCGAAGGGCAAGCCGGAGTTGGTCCAGCCGCTGCTGGGCAAGGTGTTTGCGTGGTCGCGCGAGGCGAAGCCATCGCAGCCGCTCACGTCGGGCGTATGGATCGGCACGTGGCCCGACCCGGCGAAGTACAAGCCGATGGAAAAGGCCCAGCTCGAGAGTTCGGACGTCATCAGCTTCCACAACTACGGCAAAGTCGAGGACCTGGAAGCGTGCGTTCGGAACCTGCGTCGCGAGGGCCGGCCGATCCTATGCACGGAATACATGGCTCGCCCGAACGGCAGCCGTTTCGATCCGCACCTGGAGCGGATGAAGGCCGCAAAGGTCGCCATGTACAACTGGGGCTTCGTGGACGGTAAATCGCAGACGATTTACCCGTGGGACTCGTGGCAGAAACCGTACGCGGCCGAGCCGAAAGAGTGGTTCCACGACATCTTCCGCCGCGACGGTACACCGTACCGTCCTGCGGAGGTTGCGTACATCCGCCGCGTGACGGGGCACCGCTGACGTGGCTTCGCCCGTCATCGTGTTGCAACAGGTCGCCTCCAGCATCGAAATGACGGAGGTCATCGCGCTGCATGTCAACGGGCGCTGGCGACGGCGCGACGACGAATGCCGAGGTACGCTCGCTCATCGTTGCACGCGCAGCCCATGGCCCGCCAGCACTGTCTGTAGCTCCGCGCGGGTTGTCCAGACCGAATCGCCGGGGACCGTGTGCTTGAGGGCCGCCAGTGCCACCGCCTGGTCGAGCGCCTGTTGCACGTTGCCGTCGAGCAGGCCGTCGATGAGTCCGGCCGCGAACGCATCGCCCGCACCGATACGGTCCACCACTTCGATGTCGTATGTTCGAGTCGCGAACTCGCGGCCGTCGTGGAACGCCACGGCCGTGATTCGGTCGCGCGTCACCGACGTGCCCTCGCGGCGGGGAAAGGCAACCGTCGATACGCCGTAGTCGTCGTGCAGTCGGGCCGCGACATCTGCCGGCTGGCCGGGCGCGACGCCGAACAACCGCGTCGCATCGTCCTCCGACGCGACCAGGACATCCACCGAGCGCAGACACTCAGAGAGTTCACGGGCTGCGACTTCCACCGACCAGAGCTTGGCACGGTAGTTTGGGTCGAAGCTGACCGTGAGGCCCGCCAGCTTCGCAGCGGCCAGCGCCTCGCGCGTGACCGCTGTGGCGCTCGCGCTGACGGCCGGGCTGATGCCGGAGACGTGGAACCATTTTGCCCCAGCGAAGACTTCGGCCCAGGGCACGGTTCCGGGTGCGAGACGCGCGAACGCGGAGCCGGTACGGTCGTAGGTGATTTGACTCGGACGCGGCGAAGCGCCTTCTTCGAGAAAGAATAGCCCAACGCGGTCGTCGGCCGTCCAGACAACGCGGCTCGTGTCGACGCCGGCGGCACGGACGCGGCTGGCAATGAGCCGCCCCAGGCCGTTGTCGGTCAGTCGAGACACCCATGTGGCCGAACGGCCGAGCTGCGCCAGCCCACAGGCTGCGTTGAGTTCCGCACCGCCGACTTGCACGTCGAACGAGGCCGACTGCTCAACTCGCTGGCGGCAGGGCGGCGTCAAGCGGACCATCGCTTCGCCGAACGCGACGACTTCAATCACGGCCTTGGTCCCCGCCGGCAGTTGCACGAAATTCCCGGACGACGGCGGTGTACTGCCGGGCGAGGTCGCGTAACCGGGCGAAGTTGCCTGCAGCCACGGCCGCCGGCTCGACGAGTTGCGATCCGACACCGAGGCAGCACGCGCCGGCGGCCAGGAAGTCGCGGGCCGTCGTCGGGTACACGCCACCGGTTGGCATCAGGCGGACGTGCGGTAGCGGCCCGCGCATCGCTCGAAAAAACGCGGGGCCGACGGCCTCGGCGGGAAACACTTTGACGATGTCGGCACCGGCCCGCCACGCGGTCAGGATTTCCGTCGGCGTGAGTGCTCCCGGCATCACCAGCTTTCCAGCGCGTTTGCACACCCGAATTACGTCGAAGTCGAGCGTGGGAGCGACGATGAATTCGGCACCGGCCGCCAGCGCGTCTTGGGCCGTTTCGGCGTCGAGGACGGTGCCGACGCCGAGCAGGACGCGGTCGCCGAGTTCCGTCCTGGCGCGGCGCAGCACGTCGAGCGCGCCGGGCACCGTCATGGTGACTTCGGTTACTGTGACGCCGCCGTCGGCGAGCGCGGCAATAGCTTCGACGAGGTGCCGCGATTCCGGGGCGCGGACGATTGCTACCACGCCGCAATCCAGGATGCGTGCGAGGGAATGAGCGGACGACATGCTGTGGTTGTGGGCCGAAAGCCCGCCCGTGGCAACGGGTGGGTCGGGCGCGGCCGCTACTTCCGCTCGATCAACGACTGCGTTTTGACGATGGTGTTCTCGCCGGGGAAGGTGTGGAACGACGAGAGCAAGAGGCAGCCGGCCCATGCCTCAACAGTCACGTAGCCGAGCGGGGCCAGTGCGAGCCGGTGGTTCGGTTGGAAGTTGTGCAACAGGCCGCGCTTCGAGCCGTCGCGAACGGGCCTTCGAGTGCTCGCGGTGGCGGCCGG
>CAZNSL010000216.1:0-8168 GCA_964574975.1 uncultured Alcaligenaceae bacterium
CTGCGCCGGCAACTCGTCCGCGATGTGGCCCTCGACTACCTCGCCCTCGGCCTCGATCCGGCCAAGGCCACCCTGTTCCGGCAGTCCGACGTGCCGGAAGTCACCGAACTGGCGTGGATGCTGGCGTGCGTGACCAACGTCGGCTTGCTCGAGCGGGCCCACTCGTACAAGGACAAGATCGCCAAGGGGCTGGAGGCCAACGCCGGACTGTTCACCTACCCAGTGCTGATGGCGTCCGACATCCTCATCTACCGCTCGCACCTGGTCCCGGTCGGCGACGATCAGGTGCAGCACCTGGAGATGACCCGCGACATGGCCGGCCGATTCAACCGCACCTACGGCGACATCTTCCCGCAGCCGGAAGCGTACCTGGTCAAGAGCGGGGCCAAGGTGCCCGGCATCGACGGGCAGAAGATGTCGAAGTCCTACGGCAACACCATCGAAATCTTCGCCGAGGGCAAGCCGCTCAAGAAGGTCGTCATGTCGATCGTCACCGACTCGACGCCGGTCGAAGCGCCGAAGGACCCGGACAAGTGCAACGTCTTCGCCCTGTACTCGCTCTTCGCCACCGACGAGGAGAAGGCGGCGCTCGCGGCGCGCTACCGAGCCGGCGGCATGGGCTACGGCGAGGCGAAGACGATGTTGTTGGCGAAGATCGACGAACACTTCGGCCCGGCTCGCGAAAAGCGAAAGGCCCTGGCGGCCAACCCGAAGGCGGTGGACGACGTCCTAGCCGCCGGTGCGGCCCGGGCGCGGGCGGAGGCGCAGGCGACGATGCGGCTCGTGCGACAGGCAGCGGGGTTTTGAAGAAAGGCAATCACCACAGAGTCACAGAGGACACAGAGAAGACAGAAGTCATTATTTCATCTGCTTCTCTGTGTCCTCTGTGACTCTGTGGTGAATGCCTTTCTTCACCACACGACGATTTCTGGCTCCAGCACGACGCCCGACTGCTCGCGCACCTTGCTCTTCATCAACTCCATGAGCCGCAATACGTCGCGGGCCGTCGTGCCGGGGTGGGCGACGACGTAGTTGGCGTTGCGCACGCTCACCTCCGCCCCGCCGACGCGGGTGCCGGCCAGGCCCGCCTGCTCCAACAGCGCATGCGCCTGGAAGCCCTTCGGGTTCTGGAACAGGCGAGCGGCTGCCTCGAAGCTGAACGGCTGCGCGGCCTTGCGCGTGATCCCCGCCTTGCGCATCCGCTTGACGAGGGCGTCGGCGTCGTCGGGGTCCAGCTCGAACTCGGCGGCAACGAGGACCATATCGTCGAGGTTGGAACGGCCCTCGGCGAAGGCGAGTTCGTCGCGCTCGCGGGTGGTGGCGTGGCCGCGCTCGTCCATCACCTCGATGCGGCGGACGAACTGGCCGATCTCGCCGTCGCGGCCGCCGGCGTTATGCCGGATCGCCCCGCCCACCGTCGCCGGGATGCCGACCAACGTCTCGAACCCGGCCAGTCCGGCGCGGGCCGTCGCCGAGATCAAGGTCGGCAGCGCTGCCCCGCAGCCAGCGCGAACGAGCGTGCCTTCGACGCCGACCGCGGTGAACGCGGGGGCGCTCAAGCGCAGGACGACGCCGGGCACCGCTTCGTCGCGCACCAGCAAGTTGACGCCACCGCCGAGGATCCGCACCGGTATCCGGGCGTCGGTGCAGTGGCGCAACACGGCCGCGAGTTGGTCGGCGGATTCGGGCTGGACGAACAGTTCGGCCGGCCCGCCGATCTTGAGGTGGGTGTACGGGGCAAGCGGTTCGTCGCGCCGGGTGATGGCGGCGAAGTCGTCGGGCCAAGTCATCGGCGTCTCCGGCGGGCGGCAAGAGGCCATCATAAGGGGCCGCCGCCGGCCGGGGCAAGGTGACGCGGCGACGACGGGCGGCTGGCGGGCGTATCGGCCTCGGCCGCACCGAGTCGGCGCGGTACAATAGTTCCGATCGACGCGAGGCCGTGCCATGACGACCGTCACCATCGTTCCCGACCCATCGGCTGCCACATACCGCGCCTCCGCCGGGTCGCTGCAATCGACCGGCCGTACGCTGGGCGAAGCGCTCGATGCGCTCAGCGCCCAGATGGCGGCCGACCCAGGTCCGCGCCTCGTCCGCAACTTCGAGCCAGATGACCTCTTCACGGCCGAGCAGTGCCGCCGGCTCGGCGAACTCATGACGCACTGGCGGGCCGCCTGCGACGGCGGCGTTGCAATGCCGGCCGACGAGCGTGCGGAACTCGACGCGCTCATCGAAATGGAACTTGAGGCCGCAACCTTGCGGGCCGCCACCCGCGGGCCGAAGCCGTGAACCGGCACTACCCGGCCGTCGCTGACCGGGCCGGCCACCGCTGCGAGTATTGCCTCGCCCCGGAGGAAGTTTTCAACTTCCCCTTCGAGGTCGAACACGTGGTGCCAGTCGCCCGCGGCGGCACGTCGGACGAGTCAAACCTCGCGCTTGCCTGCCGCGGGTGCAATGTGTTGAAAATCCGACGGGGGCGACGGGACCGACCCGGAAACGGGCGTCGCGGCGCGGCTGTTTCACCCGCGCCGCGATACCTGGACCGTGCATTTTCGGATCGCGGTCGAGACAGGGGAAATCGTCGGCTTGACTGAAATCGGCCGCGCCACCGTCGCCCACCTCCGGCTCAACCGGCCGCGCCAACTGGTTGCCCGGCGGACGTGGGTGGTAGTCGGACTGTTTCCTTAACGGGCCGCGCCTACTTCTTCGTGCCGCCGAAGAAGCGGCGGATCTTGCCGCTGTCTTGTTTGACCACCGACTCACCGGCGGCCGGCGGCGGGGGCGGCGTCTGCGGCGGGGCCGGCGGCATCGGCTGCGGCCCAATGGTCTTGCGCCCCATCGCGTCCTGATGCCGCCGCTGGAACTGCGCCATTCGCTCGGTCAGTGCCCGGTCGCCGCTGGTCAACAGGTCCAACTCGCGCTTGACCTCCGCGTGCAACCGCTGCAACTCCGTTCGCTGCCGGGCCAGTTCTGCCCGCTCCTTGGCCATGCCGACCTCCATCTCGCGCATCTGCCGCATCAGGGATTCCTCGTCCTCGCGCAGTTGCGCCCGCTCTTCCTCCAGTTCGCGGCGGTCGCGTGAGAGCTTCACCTGGTCCTTCTCCAACTCGTCGGCCATCCGCATCAACTCGTCCTCGTGCGGCGTCCGCGGTACCGGCGGGGTTGCCTCCGCCGACGCGACGTGCTGTTCCAGTTCCTGAATCTGTCCCGACAGCAGTTCGAGGTGGCCGTCCTTCTCGCGCAACTGGCCCTTCAGATCGCCAATCAGAGTCTCGAAGTCGGTGGACAGGCCGCGCAGATCGTCGAGTTGGCGGGCCGTCTCCTGCTCCTGCTGAGTCGCCTGCTCGAAGATCTGTCGCGTCTCCTCCAGCAGCTTGGTCAGTTCGGCGTTCTCGGCCCGTAGGCGGCGGAGTTCGATGTCGCCGGCGGTCGCCTCGGCCCGCGGCGGCAGCGACGCGCCGGGCGTGTACGCCGCGGCCATGTCGCTCATCAGCAGGCTCGGCAGCGGCGTTGCGTTTCCGGGCCGACCGTTGACGTGCGCCTCCAGCGCCGAGTACGGGGCCGATATTGCGCCCAACGAGTTCGGCCCGTCGGGCAGAGGGAAGTGGCGAGCCGCTTCCAGGCGCTCCATCTCGCGGCGCAGCGCCTCGTCGGGGTTCCAGGGAATGGTCGCGTCGAAGTCGGCCGGCGCAACCTCGTCGCCGTCGCCGTCGTGGTGGCTATCGAGAGCTGGCGGCGGCACCGGGCGGGGCGAGGTCACGGCCGTGAGCCGGCGCAGTGTGACGGAATCGTCCGGCGAGTGCGGCGGTTGTTGCGGTCGGAAGAAGTTGGCCATCGAAGGCTGCCTCGTACGGAACGGGAGGTGAGGCGTTCGCACAACCCTAGCGTATCAATTGCGCAGGTGCAAACGTCCGGAACGGTTGGGCGGCGCATGCCGGCCCCACGGAGCGTGCGGCAGGGGACGGGAATGGGGGGGAGAAACCCCGCGAGGCACGCTCTACCCAACAACGTAATGCAGCGACGCGCCGCGTCAAGGAAAAAGGGCGGCGCAAGTTCTGCGGGCGGCGGCGTGTTAGTGAAAGTAGCCCGACGAACTGGCCGTGGTCAAGCGCGCAACAGTCGGCCGCAACTGCCTGCCGCACTGCCATCCGGCACGACCGATCTGCCCCGAATTGCCGAATCGCCGTTGACCGCCGGTAGCGACTTCGGGCATTATGCGATGCGCCGGGCGTGCCGGCGCACGGCCGGGCGGACTCCGGGCCATGGGGGCGAATCGCCATTTTGTCCTAGCAGCAGGTGGCATCCTCTCTTTAGAATGGCTGGGTGGGTCGTCGCCGCGCGCCCCAGCCCTTCGCCGCCCATACGCCGCTACCACCCACTGAGCGTTCCCAGGCCGGGGCACTCAGTTGACAACGAAGTTTCAGGGAGTCGGGACTATGACAACCCCCCGCAAGCTCCAGGTGGCCGGAGCGGCATTCGCCCTCGCGGTCGCCGTTGCCTGCACGCAACTCTGGGGCGACTCGTCCGGCAACAAGCGCAAGAGCGCTGCGCTCGGCGGGAGCATCCGCACCCCACGCGACGCCGCCGTCGAGGTCGCTACCGCCGGCCGCTTCGACGCCCGGCCCGTCGTCACCTACCAGACCCTCCAGGGCGAGTTGCACTTCGCCCTCCAGGTCCGGGCCAAGCCCGGCGAAACCGATGCTCGGCCGCGCGACCTCGCCGTCGTCATCGACACCTCGGCTAGCCAGGCCGGCAATCCCCTCAAGAATGCTCGCCTGATCGCGGAGGCCATCGCCAAGGCTACCAAGGCCGGCGACCGCGTCTCGCTGTGGGCGCTCAACACCCCCGAAACCACCCGCGACCTTTCGGGCGGCTTCCAGCCCAGCGGCAGCCAGAAGCTGACCGATGCCCTGGAATACCTCGCCAAGCGCGAGTACGCCGCCGGGGCCGTGGACCTCAAAGCGAGCCTGCACAAAATTCTCCGCGGCTTCACCGCCGGGGCCGACCGTCGCCAGGCCGTCCTGTACCTCGGCGATGGCGAGAGCGCGTTGAACCCGCTCGCCGAAGCCGACCGCGTGGCCCTCGCCAACGAGATGAACGGCCGCGAGATCGCCTTCTTCCCGGTGCCGCTCGGCACCAGGTTCGACGCCAAGAACTTGCACGGCTTGGCCACCGGCACCGGTGGCGAGGTCGTCCGCATGTTGGGCGAGGAGAATGTCGAGAAGTTCCTGCCCAAGCTCGAAGCGGTCCTCCAATCGCCGATCTTCTACCCGTCGGCCGCGTCGGCCAAGTTCAGCGAGAACGTCACTGAGGCGCTGCCGACCCGGCTGCCGCCCTTGCGTAGCGATGCCCCGACGCTGATCGTCGGCCTGATGAAGCCGGCTGCCACCGTCAGTGTCAAGGTTGAGGGCACCGTCGCTGGGAAGAAGTCGGCCCTCGATGTCAACGAACGAGTGCCACCGGCCGAGGTGACCAACTACTTCCTGGTCAACATGGTCCACCAGTGGCGCAGCGCCGACCACGCGGCCCCGGCCCTGGTGCGGGCCGACCGCGGCCTGGCCCTGGCCTACGAGCAAACGCGCCTGGCCCGTAACGAAGCGTTGACGCAGGCCAACTGGGCGCTGGCCCAGAACCAGCTCGACGCGGCCAAGAAGCTGTTCGAGCAGGCCAAGAAGATCGACCCGAACGACGCCGAGAGCGCCGCCGGCCTGAAGGTCGTGCAGCGCCTCGTGGACGGGACCCTGACCCGCGATCAGATCAAGGCGGCCCTGAGCGATCCGAAGGCCGTCGCGGCGAAGATTTCCGCCGGTGACCACGGCGTCGTCCAGATCGTCCGTGCGCAACTGCCGGCCCTGGCGGACGAACCGCCGGCTACGCCGCTGCCCGCGCCCGGTGCCGCGCCGCAAGCGCCGGCCAACCCCGGCGATCTGTTGGAACTCGAGCGCCGTCGCCGGGCGGTGCAGGAGCAGCAAACGCAGCAGGTCGTGGACGACACGATCCGCCGCGCCCGGCAGCTCATCGGCACCGACCCCGAAGCCGCCCTCGATCTCTTGAAGCGGCAACTCGCCAGCGTCCGCGAGAACACCGACCTGAGCGATCGCCTGCGGGCGACCTTCGCCAGCCGGCTCGAATCGACCCTGCGGGCACTGACCGCCGAAGGCACGGCCGTTCGTCAGCGGCAGGAGGCCGAACTGGCCCGGCGCATCGCGGACGAGCAGTTCCGCGCCCAACTCGCCTCGCAGCAGAGCGACCACGAGCGAATCCGCGAGCGCGTTCGCGCGTTCGGGGCATTGATGAACCAAGCCCGCTACAGCGAGGCGTACCGCGAGGCCCTGGCGCTCCAGCAGGAGCAATTGTCCAAGGGCCGCGAGGTCCCGGTACAGGCGACGGCCGGCTACCAGATGGCGCTGAACGCCGCCAACCTGCGCGAGTTCGAGGAACTCCGCCGCATCAAGGAGGATCGCTTCCTCCTGACGATGCTCCAGGTCGAGAAGTCGCACGTGCCGTTCCCCGACGAGCCGCCGGTCGAGTTCCCGCCGGCCGCCACGTGGCGCGAACTGAGCGCCTACCGCAAGGAGCGCTACGACGTGGCCGGTCTGGACGGCCCCGGGTCCAAGAAGGCCGTGCAAATCCGCGAGAAGCTCAATCAACCGGTGTCGATCGACAAGCCGATCGAGAACATCCCGCTGCGCGAAGCTCTCGACTTCTTCAGCGACAAGTACGACATCACCTTCATCGTCGACGAGGCGGCGTTCGAGGAGGAGGGCAACAAGGGCGTGCTGGAGTCGCCGGTTCGCCTGCCGAAGATGCCGGGCGTGTCGCTCCAGACGGCCTTGCGGTTCCTGTTGGCCCAGGTGAAGGGTAACTACATCATCCGCCGCGACTACGTCGAGATCACGACGTACAAGAAGGCGGCCGTCGAGAAGGCCGTGCGGGCGTACCCGGTCGCCGACCTGGTCATCCCGATTCCCAACGGCATCAACAACCAGTCGCTGCAACAGAACTTGCAGGTTCTCGGCAGCTCGCTGTCGGCCAACGGTCAGGCGATCTTCGGCACCCTCGGCGGTGGCCAGGCGCTCGGCTTCGCCGGCCCGCTCGGCGCGCTCGGCGTGCTAGGGGCCTTGGGCGCTGGTGGCGGCGGCGGCGGCGGTGTCGCCATCGGCGGCATCGGCGGCGTCGGTGGCGGCGTGGCCGGTGCGGGGGCGAGCGGTGCCCAGTTCCAGGGGGCGCTCGGCTTCGCCGGCGGCAACAACCAGACGAACCTCGGCTTCGGTGGCGGCACGCTCGGTTTCGGCGGCGGCCAGCAGGGCCAGTTCGGCAACCTGGGTGGCCAGTTCGGCATCCAGGGCGGCGATACCAGCGCCATCCTGATCGAGTTGATCCAGGACGTGATCGCTCCGAAGGAGTGGCAGCAGCGGGCCGCGCGCTACCTCTTCAACAACGTCAACACCGCCGAGGACGAGAACGAGATGCCGTTCCTCAACCCGGACGAGTTGAACTCGCTCGGCTACTACCAGCCGGCGCGGGCTCTAGTCGTGCGGGCGTCATCGCGGGTACAGACACGCGTTGGCGGCGGTAACATCGGCGCGCCGCGCGGTGGCGGCATGGGTGCCTTGCCGCGGGGCGGCGACAACCGCGACCCCGGCGAGCGCCTGCGCAACCGCGGACGGGACGGCGACGGCGCGGTCGTGATCGAACCGCGGCGCAACCGGCCCGACGGCGTCGCGGCGGCGGCCAAGCCCGCGGCGAAGCCGAAGGTCGAGGCCAAGGTCGAGGCGGTCGTCAAGAAGAAGGACGAGCCGCGAGACCCGAAGACGGCGTGGCAGGAGGCGGTCGAGAAGGGCCTGATGAAGCCGCGGCAGGTGATCGCCGTCGCGGACGTGCTGGCCCACTTCGAGAAGTTCGACGAGGTGGCCGAACTGCTCAAGGCCGACCTGCGGGTGGGCGTCCTCGCTCAGCCGTGCTGCTTCGACGCGTTGGCCATCGCACTCAAGAGTTGTGGCGCGTCGCCGGAGGAAGTCGAGCGCGTTCGGCTGTCGGGGATCGACCTGCAGCCGAAGGACCCGCAGAGCTTCCTGGCGGCCGCCGAGGCGATGAACGAGTTGGGCCGGCCGGAGAAGGCGGACGAGTTCTGCAAGCGGGCCGCGGCCCACGAACCGAACTCCGCCGAC
>CAZNSL010000217.1:0-576 GCA_964574975.1 uncultured Alcaligenaceae bacterium
CCGGCGCCCTGCGCCGCCGGGCGTCGCTCGTGATCGGCCTTGTCCTCGATGGTCTGCGCGAGTCACTTACGCATTGCGCTGGCTCGCCAACCTCAGATGCGTTGGCCCAACGGTTCGGCCTCGACGGCCTCATGCGCTGCATCGAGCGCTTTCTGGAAGCGGAGTACCAAGTCGAGCGGCGCGTGCAGCTTTCGTTGACCATCGAAGCGCTGGTCGATTCAGTTGCTGCCTGAATTCGTTGCATTCGTTGCACGGCGTGTGTCCGCAGGATCGTGCAACGAAAAACGAACCCAGTTGCGATTGACGTTTCGAAACGCAGGCGATATTGGCAGCAGCTTGAGTGAGGGACACACGATGCGTCGATGGCTTTACCTCGCGCCGCTGGCCGCGTGCGGCTGTAGCACCACGCCTCTGGCCGACACCTTCGACCTGCTTTTCCCGATCCCGGCGACCAAGTCGCCGGTCGCCGATGCCCCATTGCTGCCCGCCATGCCAGCTCCGCCGCCCGCGCTGCCTCCGGCTGCGCCACCGGTGGACCCGAACGCGCCGCCGCCGCCGCGTTGGTAACCGGAAAGC
>CAZNSL010000217.1:586-8157 GCA_964574975.1 uncultured Alcaligenaceae bacterium
TGCACGTCGAGCCGCCGGCCCCCCCGACGGACGATCACGACCCGTACAGCCCTTCGATGTTCGCCGCCTTCTGCGAACGCTCTAGGTAGCCGCGTAGCTCTTCGATCTCGGCATGCAGCGCCGCGATCTGCTTGCGCTCGGTCTCTAAGGCATCGACTGCCTCGCCGGGCAACGGATCGTAGGCCGCGTCGAGGCGCTCGCGCAGGCCCTTCTCTAACTCGCGCAGGAATCCACCGCGGATGTTCGGCCAACGCAGCGGCAGCAGCAGGTTGATGAGCAGATGCATGAGGATCAGCACGACGAGCGTGAGCAAAAACGGCAGCACGACGGAAAACACGGTCGGCTGGAACGTCTTGCTCATGAAGTAATTCCACAGGAGGACGAGGATCGCACCGATCAGCGTCAGCTCCGGCAGCATGTTGGCGGTCCACACGAGGGACGTTTGCAGCCAGCCGCGCACGCCCGTCGGCTTCGACCAGCGCCGTTCGACCGTGTCGAGCGATTCGTTGAGCGCCTCTTCGAATCGCTTGCGCCAGTCGGACTCGGCCGCCTGCTCGACCGGTTCGGACAGTAGCTCCGCGGGAATGCCCTCCTGGTCGGCCGCGACGAGGAGTTTGTGGGCGAGCGCCTGCATCCGCTGGTCGAGACTACGTTCGCTGGCGACGCGGATCGCCTCGTGCGTGAACCCGGCCAGGTCCCACGTCCCGGCCGTCGGGATCGCGTCCGACTTGCCAGCGAACGGGATACGCTCGCGCAGCTTGCTGCCGGCGTACTGCAACCGCGTCAACAGGGCGAGGTAGCCAGCCATCAGGTTGCGGAAGCGCCGCTGACCTTCCAGGCGGAAGTGGTGTTCGATCTCGTGCTGGTTCGGTTCCAAGGTCGTCAGCAGCACCTCGGAGAAACTGCTGGCTTCCTCCGCCAACACCTTGTCCCAAGCGTTGCGGGTGTGTTCGGCGGCCTCGGCCAGGTCCGGCGGGCTTGCCGCCGTGAGCGCTTCGTCGCACTGCGACAGCAGTTGGCCGACGCCGCGGGCTTTGAGCGCCTCGATCTCCAGCCGCGTCAGGCCGAGTTCGAGCCAATCCACCAGGTCGCGGAACTGCTCGCCCTCCGGCGGCTGGACCGAGCCGTTGCCGCGGTGATCGATCCAGAACTGGGCCGACGTGCGGAAGAGTAGCGGCTTCTCGAACCCTTCGGCCGCCAGGTCACGCAACAAGTCTTCGTCGGGCCGGAGGCCGAGCGCGCCGGGGTGCAGGCAACGGTCCCACTTGTTCAAGACGAACGCGAACGCCCGCCGCTGGCGCTGGGCGCGAAAGATCTGCCAGCCGAGTTGGTCGTGGTACTTCTCCTGCGAGCCGACGTACAACACGATGTCCGCGACCGGCAGCACCTGCTCGAGCTTGGCGCGGTTCGACAGATCGTTGCTATCGAGGTCGGGTGTGTCGACGAGAACCTTGCCTTCCAGTTCCGGCCGGTCGTGGGCGATGAGGCGGCAGTTGCGCAAGGCTGCGTCGAGCCGTTCCGGTCGCAGGGAGCGCGGGTAGTAGACGACCGGGTCGCGCGTCGTCGGTCGGGTGTATGCCGCCGCTGCGATCGCCTCGCCGGCTAGCGCGTTCAACAGCGACGACTTGCCGACCCCGGTGCCGCCCATGAGCATGACGACCAGGTGCGGCCGATCCACGTCGAGGTCTTCGGCCTTGCGTCGCAGGTCGGCAGCCAGTCCTTCGAGGTGAGCGCGGGCCAGCGGCTTCAAAGGAGCGCGGTGCGGCCCGTCGAACCAGCGGCGCAGACGAGCGTCGAGGTTGCGTAAAGCGGGTGCGAGTGTCCGCAGGAGGGGGCCGATTGCGTCGCTCATCGCCCCTCCTTCGCGACGGCAGTCACAGCCACTGCCAGCCGCTCGATGGCGGCAGGAATGCGGGCCAGCGCCAATTGCATGCGTTCCATGTCGGTGCCGCCCGTGGCCGGCCAGCGCGTCAGCCACTCCTCCAGCGGCCCGGAGACGTACTTGCCGACCAGTTCCTGCTGCCGGGCGCGCGTCTGTTCGCGCTGCGACTCAACGTAGGCCGCCCCGGTCCATTCGACGAGTTGGTGCGCGATCGATGCGGAGAGCGGGACAAGGATCAGGTCGTGCAAGCTGATGCCGCCCGCGACCAGCACACCGCCGATCGACAATACATCGAGCGCGAGCTTGCTGCCGCGCAGGGTGTTGAGACGGGCCGGCGACTTCTCCAACTCCTCGTAGATGGCCCGCGCAGTGCGCTCCACCTCGTCGGTCAGGCCAACCTGGAAGCTGCGGAAGCCCTGCTTGAACTGCTCGCGGGCCTGCGCGCTCAAGCCAGCGTCGAACGCTTCCGCGACGTGCCGCCACAGGGCATGCCGGTCGGCCTTACGCAGCGCCTCGGCCCGCAACTGGTCGAGCCAGCCGGTCAGCGCCGCGTCGAGAACGTCTTCCTCCGGGATCGAGGGTGATGTCGGTCGGGAGAGGGCTTTCGACAGTGCCCCTTTGACCAGCCGGTACGGCGTGCGTACCACCCAGAGCGTGCTGCTGACGACTTTGCCCGCACCCGGGAACTCCAGGAGTTCGACCATGCGCACGAGCGCTTCGTCGAAGCGGCGGAACTTCTCGCTCGAGAGGTACTCCTTGCGGTAGCGCTCGTCGAAGTCGTGTCGTCCGGCATGAACGAGCGTCTTCCATTCCTCCAAAGCTGCCACGTCGTCGCGGGCCACGCCGAGGAGTTTATCGGCCGTCGTTTGCAGGTAGCGCACCGTCGCTTCGACGTTGCGCCGCCGGGTCGCTGCCGGCGGGTCGCCGAGGACGAGGACCTGGTTCACCAGCGGCACGCGGAACGCCGTCGCCTTGAACTGCGGGCTTGCCAGTTCGTCGGCCATCAGGTGCGGGACCGCCAGCGTGACGACTCGGCCGCGCGGCAGTTTCGCAAGTACGTCATCAGTGAAGTGCTCGACGAGCGAGTCGGCAATCTCGCGCTGCATCTTCGTCAACACGACGACGACTGGCTTACCCACTTCGAGCAAGAGCTTCAGAAACTCGGTCGGCACCACGTCGTTATAGCGCTCGTCGGACGCGACGTAGACGATCACGTCCGCCAGTGCGGCCACCTCGATCAGCCGCGGGACGTAGCCGCCGGCCGACCAAGTCGTCATGTCGGGGCAGTCCCAGACGACGAAGGTGTGGAGCAGCGTGCCGTCCTCAGCGCCGACGGGCAGTTTGCGGACCTGGTAAACATCCTCGTCCAGGCTCGACGGGGTCTTGACATCGAGCCGCACCAGCGGGCCGAGGAAGCCGAGATGGCTGGGCCAGCCAGCCGAGCCTGCGGCGTGCGTAAATGCGATGGGGTGCCGAGTGTAGCCTGCCTGCGGGTTCGCTTCCGCATCCGACGCACCGCACAGGAGGTTCGCCACCGTACTCTTGCCCGCCCCGGCCCCGCCAACGACGGCGGCGTGCAGAGGCGGCGGCATTTGCCCGTCCAGGTACGGCCCGACGACGTTGCGAACGAGCGCCGCGGCCAGCCGCAGTTCGCCGGCCCGGTCGGCCAGTGCGGGCTGCTGTCGGCAGTGCAGCTCGAGCCAGCCGAGGTCGTCGGCCAACTCGGCGGCCAGCATCCGGTGCGACGGGGAGTTCATGGCGGGCATATTAGCGGAATCGCCTCACGACTGGAACGCGGGTCGTACCGGGCTAGCCGGATCGCGGTCGGCCCGGAACGCCGCCAACGGCACGTCAGTCGGCTCGCCGCGAATCGCCTGGGCCATCACCAGTCCGGTCGCCGGCGACAACTGGATGCCCGCCCGGAAGTGCCCCGTGGCGACCCAAAGGTTCTCGAAGCCCGGCACCCGGCCGAGTGTCGGCAGTCCATCGGCGTTGCCCGGTCGCAGCCCGGCCCAGGAACGCTCAACCTGCGCGTGAGCCAACTCCGGCACCAACCCGACCGCGAATCGACGCAGTTCCTCGATCGCTTCGCTCGTCGTCGATGGGTCGAAGCCGACATCTTCCTCGGTCGATCCGACCAACACCCGACCGTCGTCGCGCGGCACGAGGTAGCGCCGCCCTTCGAGGATGATGCGGCGGATCACCGGCTCCGGCGTTTGCAGTAGCAACATCTGCCCGCGCACCGGCTTCACACGGCACGGCACTCGCAACTCGCCGAGCATCTCGCCCGTCCACGCGCCGAGGCAGACGAGGTAGGCGTCCGCTCGGATCGGTCCCCACGCCAGATTCGCCCGCTCGACGCGCCCGCGGCCGGTGAAGTCGATCAGCCGATCCTCCGTATGGAAGCTCACGCCGAGCCGAGTCAGCGCCGCGACCAGTGCCCGCAGGTGTCGGGGGTTGCGCACCTGGGCCATATCGGGCAGGAAGAACCCGCGACTCACCGAGGGCGCTAGCCGCGGCTCGCAGCGCCACAACCCGGCCCCGGCGCACATCTCCCAGGCGATCCCCTCGGCGTTCCAGGCATCCACGGGCGGCGCGTCGCCCTCGTCGGCGGGCAGTTCCAGGCCGCCGCAGCGCCGATAGCCGTTGTCGATTCCGGTCGCCTCGCGTAGTTCGGCCGAGAGGGCCGGGAACATTTCGGAGCTGAGTGCCCGCAGCGTGTCGAGAGGCGTGTCCGTCCGCCGCGGATTGCCGGGCGAGATAATGCCCGCGCCAGCCCACGAAGCCTCGCGGCCGAGTTGCCCGCGGTCGCAGACGCACACCTTTGCGCCGGCGCGCGCGAGGTAGTACGCGCTCGTCAGTCCGATGACGCCGCCGCCCAAGACCAGCACGTCCAGTCCCGCCACCATACCCGTCGTTATATTCGCCGGCGCTCGTAGAATATCGTCGCGAACCGCGCGGGCGGCTCGCCCGTCTCTGCGGAATGCGCGACTCATCGATGGATCAGCATACCCTCGACCTCCTCGAATTCCCGAAGGTCCGCGATGCCGTGGCCGGTTACGCGGCCTGCTCTCTGGGCAAGGAACTCGCCAAACGT
The DNA here is from genome assembly GCA_964574975.1 of uncultured Alcaligenaceae bacterium. Taxonomy (GTDB): domain Bacteria; phylum Planctomycetota; class Planctomycetia; order Gemmatales; family Gemmataceae; genus JAXMAS01. The sequence continues at coordinate 5,566 of CAZNSL010000217.1, forward strand.
CTCGAACCGCTGACCGACGCGACCCGGATTCGCAGCGAACTTGCTCTCGTCCGCGAGATGGTTCACGCCATCGGCCTCGGCCAGTCGCCGCCATTCGGCGGGCTGCACGATGTTCGACTGACAGTACGGCGGGCAACTATCGGCTCGATGCTGACGGCCGAACAGCTCCTCGAAGTCGCCGAGACGTTGACCTGCACCGGGGCGATGTACCGCTACCGCATGCGCCTCGACTCCGGCTGCCCCCGGCTGATCGAACTCCTGATGCAGGTCGAAGACTTGGGCCTGGTCGCCAAGACCATCGGCGGCGCGATCGACGGCCGGGGACAGGTGCAGGACGGGGCCAGTCCGGAACTCGCCCGCATCCGTGGCCAACTCGCCGAACTCGACGAGCGCGTCAAGAATCAGATCAACCGCCTGCTCCGCGACCCCGAACTCCGCAAAATCCTTCGTGACCCACACGCGACGATGAGCGGCGACCACTATGTGCTGCCGGTCGCCGTCAACTACCGGCACAAGCTCCAGGGGGTCGTCCATCGGACCAGCAGCACTGGCGAGACGGTGTTCATCGAGCCGGCCGGCATCGCCCACATCAGTGCCGAACGGGCCGTCGTCAAAGGCGAGGAGGAACGCGAGATCAACCGCATCCTTCGTCGGCTGACCGCGGAGGTTGCCAAGGTCGCTCGGCCATTGACCAACGCCCTCGACGCGATGGCCCGACTCGACCTGATCACCGCGAAGGCGCGGTATGCCCGTGACCTGGCGATGTCGGAGCCGGATATCGACGAGTCCGGCCAACTGTGGCTTCGCAGCGCCCGCCACCCGATCCTGGAGCAGATCTTTCGCACTCCGGACGAATCGGGCAAACGCCGTTCGGTAGTGCCGATCGACGTACGGCTCGGCATCGGCTACAACCTGCTCGTCATCACCGGCCCGAACACGGGCGGCAAAACGGTCGCCCTCAAGACCGTCGGTCTGTGCTGCCTGATGGCCCAATGCGGGCTGCACGTCCCGGCTGGCGAGGGTAGCAAGGTTCCCCTGCTGCGCAACGTCCTCGCCGATATCGGCGACGAGCAAAGCCTCGAACAGTCGCTCAGCACGTTCAGCTCGCACGTCTCGCGCATCGCGGCCATCCTCAGAGAGGCAACGCCCGACAGTCTGGTGCTACTCGACGAACTCGGGTCCGGCACCGACCCGACGGAAGGTGCCGCACTCGGCCGGGCGATTCTCGACGAACTGGACACGATCGGTTGCCGGGCGATGGTGACGACGCACCTCGGCGACCTGAAGACCTACGCATTCGCCAACGACCGCGCCGAGAACGCGGCCGTCGAGTTCGATGTCGAAACGCTTCGGCCAACCTACCGGCTCCTGATCGGCCAATACGGCATGAGCAACGCCCTGCGGATCGCCCGCCGCCTCAAGTTACCGCGCGAGTTACTCAAACGGGCCGGCCGCTACCTGCGGCGCAAACAAAAGAAAGCCCCGGAGTTGTTGCGGCTCCAACAGGTCAAGGCCGAGGCCGAGAAGGCCCGTGATGCGGCGCTCAAGGCTAAGCACGATGCAGACGTGCAGCGCGAAGAACTAGCAGCGCAGGCGGACAAACTCGCTCGCGAGGCCGCGGCCGCGGCGGTCCTGCGCGAGTCGCGGAGCAAGTTGCAGGCGAACGACACCGTGCGCGTGAGTCGCTTCAACGAGACGGGTCGCGTGGTGCGCGTCGATCACAAGAAGTCGGTCGCCGTCGTCCGCGTCGGCATCGGCCAGTGGGAAGTGCCACTGGACGAGCTATTCCCCGTCTGACAGCCGGTAGCTCGCCGCGCTCAGGTACACACCGGCCACGGCGACGACGTACCCTTCCACCAGTGCGACCGGCACATGTGCGAGGAAGACCGCGATCGCGACCTTTTCGTCGACCGCCACGGAAAGTACGACGGCGTTCAGAGCGACGGTGACCACCACGGTCAGAACGCCGAGAGCATAACCCAGCGCGAATAGCCTCGGCCCGCGCGACCACGTGCGAGCCGTCGACCACACGAGCCATGCCATGAGCGCTGGCAGCGTCATGACGCAGACGTTGACGCCGTAGGACGTGACGCCGCCGTGCCCGATCAAAAGCGCCTGGAACAGCAGCCCGACGGCGATCGCCAAGCCCGCTCGCGGGCCGCAGGCGACACCGACCAATCCATTGAGCAAGAGGTGAACGCTCGTTGGCCCGACGCGGACGTGGATGAGTGACGACACGAAGAATGCGGCCGCCGCGAACGCGACGCGCGGCACCTCGTCCGGCGTTAGGCGGTACAGGCTCAGCGCGACGAGTACCAGCGCGGCCAAATCGCCGGCGAGCCACAGCCACGCCGGCAGGCCGCCGTCGGCGATGTGGACCGCGAGTACGCTCATGCGAGTTCCAGAAACGCGGAAGGCTTGCGGGGATGCCGCAAGCCTTCGGGGGTCACAGTGCCGGAGGTCGGACTCGAACCGACACGCCCTTGCGGGCAATGGATTTTGAGTCCATCGCGTCTGCCATTTCGCCACTTCGGCCCGAACTTACTCCACGATATTCGCGGCGTGCTGAGCGAGCAAGGGTCTGAAAAAACC
>CAZNSL010000218.1:0-2308 GCA_964574975.1 uncultured Alcaligenaceae bacterium
ATCGCGTCGCTCAGGCATCCGCGTATGCCGACCGCATGGCCGCAGTCGTCGAAAAAACGCGCGGTCTCGTGACGCTTGAGGCCGAAGAACATTTTCAGCGGTGGCGCGAGGCTACGGACGCGGTTCGCGAAGCCAAGGTCGCGGCCGAAGACGGGATCAAGCTCGCGGAGGAGACGGAGAATGCGTCGGGGGGTGGCAACGCTACGGGGGTCAAAGAGGACGAAGCCGTGAAAGACTTCGTTCTGGCCGGGCAAGCGCGGGCGGCATTGAACAAGTCCCTCTACGAGCAGATCCTTGCACTCGCCAACCTCGAACGCATTACCGCAGGTGGCTTCTGTGCCGGCTTCCCTGTGTCACCCGCGCCCGCCGTCGTCGTCCCTCCGCCCGCTGCTCCGATCGATGCGCCGCCCACTGCTCTGCCCGAGCCGAAGGTGCCTTCCATCGACTCGAAGAGGGAATAACACCGTGACTTTGCACCGACGCAGATTCCTCGTGGCGGCCGCTTTCCTCGCCACCGGCGCGCCGCTGACCGCCGCCGATACGCAGCCAGCCGTTCGGATCGCAATGCCCTCATGCCTGTTCCGCGATCTCAAGCCGGAAGTGATTTCGGCGCTTGCCCGGCCGTTTAACGCCATCGTCCAAGAACAAACCGGATTCACCAACGAATTGGTGGTCAGTCCGTCCGCCGACGATATGCGTTTGCAGCTCGAGTCGGGTAAAGTCCAGTTCGCCGTATTCCACAGTTACGAGTACGCCTGGATGGCCGCAAAGCAGCCGGCACTCCAACCGCTGATGATCGCTGCCCCGCGGCGTCGGCCGATTCAGACATACGTGGTGGTCCACGCGACCAACCCTGCCGAGTCAATCGCAGACCTGCGGGGTAAGGTCGTCGCCATTCCGACGGGGACGCGCGAGTACTACCGCCTATACATCGACCGCCAGTGCCGTGCGAATGGGAAGCCGGCGTCCGAGTTCTTTGGCGGTGTCACGACCCCGCCCGAGCAAGAATCCGCGTTGCATGAGGTTGTGGACAACAAGCGGACGCACGCAGCACTAGTCGATATTGGAGGGCTGGAGCACTTTGCTCGTCGGCACCCGGTTCGCAACAAACGCCTGCGAGTGCTGGCTAAGTCCGAGGAATTTCCCCCAAGCGTCATCGTCTATCGAAAAGGTGCCGTGGACGAGGCCACCCTTCGCCGATTCCGAAACGGGATGGCCAACGCCAATTCAACGACGTTCGGTAAGCATCTATTGGCCATGTGGAACCTATCGGGTTTCGAGCCGATACCGGCCGACTACGCGGATCGGGTGGCGGCAATTGCCAAACTGTACCCGCCCCTCCCGGAAGACTCAAAGTAGGGCGATCCGACCCGTCGCGCGGGTCCTCGGACTATGTCCGTTGGACCCGCGCGTTTTCGCGCGCCCGAATTGGTAAACTGACCTCCGCCGCAGTCGGGTGATGGTGTATAATCACCTGTACAGATGTTCCAAGGAGCGGTCATGGCGGAGACGATTCTGCCGGTTTCGATCGTCGAGGAGACGCGGCACCGGTATCTGCATTATGCCCTGTCGGTGATCGGATCGCGGGCCTTGCCGGACGTGCGCGACGGCCTTAAACCGGTGCAGCGCCGCATCTTGTACACGATGTACCACGATCTGCACCTCGATGTCGGTGCGAAGCCGCGCAAGTGCGCAAAGATCTGCGGCGACGTGACGGGCAATTACCATCCGCACGATGATGTGACCGTCTACGACGCACTCGTGCGCATGTCGCAGAACTGGGTGTTGCGCGAACCCCTCGTCATTGGCCAGGGCAACTTCGGCTCCGTCGATGGCGATGTGCCGGCTGCCCGCCGCTACACCGAGGCCCGACTTTCGGACCTTTCCGACAACCTAATCTCGGAGTTGAAACAGCGCACGGTCGACATGCGGCCGAACTACGACAACACGCGCGACGAGCCGACCGTACTGCCGGCGCAATTTCCGAACATCCTCGTTAACGGGTCGGCAGGAATCGCTGTCGGCATGGCGACGAACATCCCACCGCACAATTTGGGCGAGGTATTGCGCGCCTGCATCAAGCTCATCGACGATCCGGATTCGACGACGGCCGTGCTGATGGAGCGGGTCAAAGGGCCGGACTTCCCACTCGGCGGCAAGATCGTGACCGACCGCGCCACGCTACGGCGTATCTACGAGGAGGGGCAGGGCACCATCCGCGTGCAGGGCGAGTGGACGTTCGAGGACCACCCGAAGAAGCCGCAGATCGTCGTCACGTCGATCCCCTACGGCGTGAACAAGGGGCTGC
>CAZNSL010000218.1:2318-8142 GCA_964574975.1 uncultured Alcaligenaceae bacterium
GAAAACGAAATCGGGTCGATCATCGAGTCGCGCAAGTTGCCGCAACTGACCGGACTGACCAACGAGTCGAACGAGAAGAACGGCCTGCGCGTCGCCCTCGACGTGCGGCCGGGCACCGATCCTAACTTGGTGATGGCGTACCTGTACCGGCACACGCAGTTGCAGGAGAACTTTGCCTACAACGTGACTTGCCTGGTCCCCGACGCCGACGGCAAGACTCGGCCGGAGCGGATCGGTCTCAAGGCGATCCTGCGTTACTTCCTCGACTTCCGTTTCACCACCGTCAAGCGACGGTTCGAGTACGAACTGGAGCAACTGCGACGACGCATCCACATCCTCGAAGGGTTCGCCATCGTCTTCGACGATCTCGACAAGGCGATCCGGATCATTCGCAACAGCGAGGGCAAGGCCGACGCGGCGGCGAAGCTGATGAAAGCGTTCCCGCTCGACGAGGATCAGACGAACGCGATTCTCGAAGCGCAGCTCTACAAGATCGCTCAGATGGAGATTCAGAAGATCCGCGATGAGTTGCGCGACAAGAAAGCCGAGGCGGAGCGCATCCAGGCGATCTTGAACTCGAAGAAAAAGCTCTGGAGCGTGGTCCGCGACGAACTCGCCAAGCTCGAAGACAAGATGTCGAACCGCCGCCGCACGCGCATGGCCTCCGACGAGGACGTACTGGAGTTCAACGAAGAGGTCTACATCGTCCGTGAGAACGCCAACGTCGTGCTGACGCGCGATGGCTGGGTCAAGCGCGTCGGCCGGTTGACATCCGTCGAGACAACGCGGGTGCGCGAGGGCGACGAGGTGATTGCGGTGGTGCCGGGCAGCACTCTCGACCACGTCGTCTTCTGCGCCGACGACGGCACCGCCTACACGATGCGGATCAACGAAGTGCCAGCCAGTCACGGCTACGGCGAGCCGATCACGAAGTTCTTCAAGATGGCCGACCAGGTCAAAGTTGTCGCCGCCGTGACGACCGACGAGCGGTTTGTCCCCTCTGAAATCAACGGCCGACGCGGCGACCCACCCGGCCCGTACTTGTTGGCGGCGACGGCCCAGGGTTTGACGCTGCGGACGCCGTTCGCGGCGTTCCGCACGGCCTCGACGCGGGCCGGGCGCAAGTTCGCCCGACTGAGCGACGGTGACCGCGTCGTCTTTGCGACGGTGCCGCACGATGAGCAGAGTATGTTCCTGGCCTCGCGTATCGGTCACGTCATCCACTTCCCGATTGACGAGGTGAACGTCCTGTCCGGGGTCGGCAAGGGTGTCCTGGGCATCAAGCTGAAGCCGGGAGACGAGTGCCTGGGTGGGGCGTTGAGCGGCACTCGTTTCGACGCCCTGGTGGTCGAGACGACGGGTGGCCGTAACCTGGATATTCGCCGCGGAGCCTATCCTCCGACGCATCGCGGCGGCAAGGGCTATGAAGTGGTGAAGCGGGCCGACCTCGTGCGGGTGGTTCCGCCACCGATTCAGTTGGTCGATTGGGAGGCGATGGAGGGTGCCAAGCCGCCGAAACACGAACGCAACGGCGAGGCTCAAAACGGCAGTCTATTCGAGTGAAGGAGGGTGGATCGTGTCAACCGCGCCGGCGCGAGCGACCATTGACGACCTCTACCGGGTCGATGGCAAGGCCGAGTTGATCGGCGGAAGGGTGGTCGAACTCATGGCGAATGGCCTTCGACCCGGTGAAGTGGCGGCAAACATTCATTTCAGCCTTCGCGTCTACGCCCGCGCTTCGAGGGTCGGATTCGCGACCGGTGACGGTGTTGGCTACACGATCCCCGAACTTCCTTCGACTCGCGAGTCGTTCTGCCCCGACGCAGCGTTTCACGTTGGACCGCCGCCAACGAACCTCATGAAGTTCGTCGATGGATCGCCGACGTTCGCGGTCGAGGTGCGAAGCGAGAACGATTACGGCATCTACGCAGAGTCGGAAATAGCCGCCAAGCGAGACGATTACTTCCTTGCTGGGACGCTGGCCGTGTGGGATGTCGACCCGTTGGCCGAGGTCATCCACCTGTACACCGCTTCCGATCCTGCACACCCAATTACGTTCGTTCGCGGCGACAATGCGCACGCGGGGCAGGGAGTACCGGGCTGGACGATGCCCGTGGACGATGTGTTCGCAACCGACCTGTAGGATGCACCGATTCGATGAGTACCGCTACCGCCAAATACACCGCCGCCGACATCACCGTTCTCGAAGGGTTGGAGCCTGTCCGCAAGCGGCCGAGCATGTATATCGGCTCGACCGACGCCAAGGGGTTGCACCACCTCGTATGGGAGATCGTCGATAACGCCGTCGACGAGTACCTCAACGGCTACGCCGACGCCATCGCGGTGACGCTGCATAAGTCCGGCGACGCCGTGACCGTGTCCGACAACGGCCGCGGCATGCCCGTCGATAACCACCCGAAGCTCAAGCGGCCTGCACTCGAAGTCATCCTCTGCACACTGCACGCCGGTGGTAAGTTCGGCGACAACGCCTCGTACATCCATTCCGGTGGCCTGCACGGCGTTGGCTCATCGGTCGTCAACGCGCTGTCGAAGAAACTCGTCGCCACGGTGCGGCGCGACGGCTTCGAGTGGCGCATGGCGTTCGCCAAGGGCGTGCCGCAGACCAAACTCGAAAAGGGCGAGCCGTACCCGCGCAGTCACGGCACCACCATCTACTTCCAGCCCGACGACACGATCTTCAAGACCACTCGCTTCGACCCCGACGTGATCCGCGCCCATCTGGAAGACATGTCGTACATCCACAGCGGTCTATCCATCTCCTTCAAGAACGAAGTGACCGGCGAATCGTTCGACCTGGCCCACCCCGGCGGGCTGCCCGAGTTCCTGACGCGGCTGGTCGGTGAGGGGCAGAAGCCGACGGTGACGGAAGCGGCGTTCCACGTCGCTCGCGGTAACGGCGAAAAGATGGAGGCGGTGCTTCAGTGGACGGAGTCGACCGACGAGTCGCTGCGATCGTACGTGAACGGTATCCGTACGTCATCGGGCGGCACTCACGAGAACGGCTTTAAGGGTGCCATCGTCAAAGCGGTTCGCAACTACATCTCCACGCACGAGATCAAAGTCAAGAGCCTGGAGATCACGGCCGACGACATCCGCGAGGGAGTCGTCGGCGTGTTGAGCGTCTTCGTCCGCGAGCCGATGTTCCAGGGCCAGACCAAGGAACGGCTCAACAACCCGGAGATGACAGCAGCCGTCGAGTCGTTCGTGCGGCCGGCTCTGGAAACCTGGCTCAACAACAACACGACGGCGGCGGACCAAATAGTCGGACGTATCGTCCTTGCCGCCAAAGCGCGTTTGGCATCGCGTGAGGCGGTCAACGAGGTCAAGCGCAAGACGGTCGGTGGGCGGCGGCTGAACCTGCCGGGGAAACTGGCCGATTGTCGTTCGACCAACCCCAACGAGTCGGAACTCTTCATCGTCGAGGGCGACTCGGCTGGCGGTTCGGCGAAGCAAGGTCGCGACGCGCGCACGCAGGCTGTCCTGCCCCTGCGCGGCAAAATTCTCAACGCCGAGGGGCTACCGCTCGGCAAGGTGCTGTCGAACGCGGAACTGAACGACCTCGTCAGCGCCATCGGTACCGGTGTCGGCGAGAAGTTCAACATTGAAGGGCTACGCTACGGCAAGGTGATCCTGCTGATGGATGCCGACGCCGACGGCTACCACATTTCGACCCTGCTCCTGACGTTCTTCTTCCGCCACCTGACTGACCTAATCCGCAAGGGCCACGTCTACATCGCGCAGCCGCCGCTGTACCGCATCGCTGTCGGCAAGGAGACGATCTGGGCCAAAGACGACGCGCACAAGGAGGAGTTGATCGCCGGCCTGCGGGCGAATGCGAAGTACGAGGTGACGCGGTTCAAGGGTCTCGGCGAAATGGATGCCAAGGAACTCGGCCCGACGACGCTCAACCCGCGGGGGCGGACGCTGCTGAAGGTGAACATCGACTCGAACCTCGACGCCGACCGCACCTTTTCGGAGTTGCTCGGCAAGGAGGCGGCGAGTCGGTACAGGTTCATCATGGAGAAGGCGGCGTACGCGGAGGCGGACGAACTGGACGTTTGAGGGGGCGCAAATCGTTGGCAATCGCACGGACAGTTCGCTCGTCACCACGACGTGATCGCCGAGGGGTGCGATGACGTTAGAAAACGATACGCCGGTGAGCTTCGACATGTCCCCAGGTGCGTAAGTGCCGTTCTGGCCAAGTTTAGTAACGACTGCGTAACCTTCGCCGCCAGACCGGAACATCGACGCGCAGTGGGCGACCGCTCCACCAGTGGCTAAATCAGACGGTGAGGAGTTCAACTCATGGCGCGCGACTCAGTTCGCTTCGTCTCGTTCTTTGCGTCCACCGCAGTCGAGGCGACGCCCGACTGGCGGCCGTCCACGGATGTCTACCGCATGCCGAGCGGTTGGCTTGTGAAGGTCGAACTGGCCGGCGTTGAACCCGGCGACATCGAACTGACGGGCCGCGGGCGGGCGCTTCGCGTCCGGGGCCGGCGGCGCGATTGCTGTATGGAACCGGGCTGCCGGCAACTGCACATGGAGATCGCCTACAGCCGCTTCGACCGGCAGGTCGAACTGCCCGTTGACCTGGAGACGTGCCGGATCGCCTGCGAGTTCCGCCACGGCATGTTGCTCGTCCGCGTCGAGCGGGGGGACGCCACTTGAGTTCGGTCCATACCCCGGAAGCCCCCAGCTCGCCCGACGTGCCCGCAACCCTGGAGCCGACCTCCGTCACGCTTCCCGTCCTGCCGCTCAAGAACACGGTCCTGTTCCCGCACCTTTTCCTGCCGCTGACGGTGGGGCGGGAGAACTCCGTCGCCGCCGTCGAGGCGGCACTCGCCAGCGAGGACAAAGCGCTCCTGGTCGTTGCCCAGCGCGGGGACTCGGACGAATTGCGACCGGACATCCTGTACGGTGTCGGCACGCGCGCCGTCATCAAGCGGATGAACCGCGGCGAGGGGGCGATGGAAGTCCTGGTGCAGGGCCAGGAGCGCGTCCGCGTAGTCTCCTTCGATCAGTTGGAGCCGTACCTCCAGGCCCGCGTCGAATCGCACTCGCTTCCCGATGACGACACCACGGAGATCGAGGGTTTGCGCCGGGCCGTCCTCGACGCGGCTGGGCAGGCGATCGAACTGGCCCAGCCGCCGCAAGGGCCGGCCCCACTGCGGCAGATGCTCGAAAGCACGACCGATCCGCTGCGTCTCAGTTACCTGCTTGCGTCGATGCTCAGCCTCGATGTGGTCAAAGAGCAGGCGATCCTCGAGGCGAACACCCGCCACGAGGCGTTGACGCTCATCCACGGCTATCTGACGCACGAGGTACAGGTACTCCAGGTACGCCGCAAGATCAGCGACCAGGCGGCGAGCGAGATGTCGCGCGAGCAACGGCAATACGTTCTCCGCCAGCAGATGCGGGCGATTCAGGACGAGCTCGGCGAGAAGTCGCCGGAGAAGGCCGAGGTCGATGCACTCCGACAGCGGTTCGATGAGACCGACCTGCCAGATGAAGTTCGCAAGGAAGTCAGCCGCGAGCTGACCCGTCTGGAACGCTTACCGACGCAAGCCCCGGACCACCAGGTTACGCGAACGTACCTTGAACTCGTCCTCGAACTGCCGTGGAAGAAGGCGACGGCGGATGTCCTGGACCTCGCTCACGCCCGTACGGTTCTCGACGAAGATCACTACGGGCTGAGCGAGGTCAAGGAGCGCATCCTCGAACACCTCGCCGTGCTGAAGCTCAACCCGAATGCCAAGGCCCCAATCCTCTGCTTCGTCGGCCCACCGGGCGTCGGCAAGACCTC